>JAOQAL010000700.1 GCA_025963615.1 Chitinophagaceae bacterium
GTGCGCATTACGTCCACTGAACAGAAAAATGCTGTGGTCCGCTTCGTGTACCGTAAGCCGGAATAAGTAACCGCACAAATAATTTTCAGGAAAAATCATCAGGAATATTTTATTTTCCGGCATTAATGACCCGTTTTACTATAACTATATTCATTTGTTTTGCAAACCTTTTTGCCGGTGCACAGGTATTGAATGGTACCTGGCGGGGTAAACTGACGCAGGGTCCCGGGGGTTGTTTTCCTATTTATTTTATTGAAATGCAGATCAAAATGGAAGGCTCCAGGATTACCGGGTCAACCTATCATTTTTCGGATGTCACGAATTTTGTAAAAGAGAACTTTGAAGGAGTTTATGATATCAAAACCAAAGCCGTTACGATATCTGAGACAGGCGTCATTACTTTTCATATTCCGCCCGATTGCGTTCCCTGTATAAAAAAATATTCGCTTATCCATGACCGGGATGATAAAAACCAGACTTTAGCCGGTGATTGGGGTGGCCGCATGATGAATAATCAGACCCCTTGTCCGCCCGGAAAAATTACGTTAACCAAAGAAGCTTCCTCCATTTTCAATGAAATAAAGGTAGACACCGGAGTGATCCGTCTTGATTTTTATGATAATGCTGAAATAGACGGAGACACTATTTCCGTTACCGTAGACAACCAAAATGTGGTAAGCCATCAACGGCTTGGATTAAAACCCATATCACTGAACATAAAAATTGATTATTTAAGACCGGAACATGAAGTAATCATGATTGCAGAAAATGAAGGGTCCATTCCGCCCAATACAGCCCTTTTAATAGTAACCGCCGGGGATAAACGTTATCGTCTTTTTTTAAGTTCTGATACGGAACAAAAGAAAGTACTGGTACGGTTTATTTATGAAAAACCACCGGTCTAGCATAGGTGTTTAATGCTAAAACAGGGTTTTAAATCAAGGTCAATCTGAAGGCAGCTTTTACCGTGTTGTCAAAGAAATTACAGCGCTCGTTTGGGCTTTTAATATTCTATTTTTAAGCTGACTACCAACCACATCAAAAGGCATTTTGCCTGATTTCCCAATGGCTTTTATACGATTTATCCAGCAGTAACTTTGATATTCATTGAATGTGGCCTATCTTTGCAACGCAAATCAGATAAAAAGGCCCCAGGTTTACGTACCCTGCTACTCCCTCTCAATTGAGATTCTGAATCTTGCCGGTTTGCCATATACATTCAAGCTTATAAGGTTTCTTATTCTATAACATAAACATATATTTATTTATGAACACTGATGCTGTGCACAAAGTTGTGCGATTAGATGAAAATGAGTTACAAGAGCTGACACTGGAAGTAAAGGAGACACTTGCAAATGGTTCGCTGTATCCTGAAAAAGCAAAGGAGAATTTCACTACATTAAACATGTGGAATGTTCTGCGCCAAAGTCGTTCGGCTTCTGCTATGATACGCAAATGGAGTAACTAATTATAGACTTTTCATTAACTATCAGGAGTCTGTCTCAAAAGGAATATTTCACGCAAAGGGATATTTCACGCAAAGCGCGCAAAGAAGCAAAGAACGCAAAGAGATGAATTGTTAAGAATCAATCTTTACTTTCTCAATATCTCTGCGGGATTATTTTGAAATTATATTATTGAGACAGCCTCTTTTTAGGAATGTTTCACGCAAAGGGCGCCAAGAAGCAAAGAACGCCAAGAGCATGAACTGTTAAGAATCAATCTTTATTTTCTCAACATCTCTGCGGGATTATTTTGAAATTATCTATTGAGACAGCCTCTTTTTAGGAATGTTTCACGTAAAGGGCGCCAAGAGGCAAAGAACGCCAAGAGATGACGGTTTTAAAATTGCTTCAACCTTCCGTTGTGTATACTGGCGCTAAGCAGTCGTGATCATTCTGACCATCTTTATAACATTGTCTTTAATCAGATATAAATTACTGTCCTCATCTTTCCAGTAATCTTTATCTTCCTGAACCAGTTTTCTGCCTGCTTTATCAACCCAACCGCGGATGCGGGCTGGATTTCCAAAAACAAGGGCATGTGCCGGTACATCCCGTGTTACGACTGAGCCCATGCCCGTCATGGCATATTCACCGATCGTGATGCCCGTAAGTACATTTGTGCCAGCTCCTAACGAAGCGCCCCTTTTTACAATGGTAATGCCTTCTTTCGTGTATTGCTTGCTGCGGGGCCTCAGGCCATTGGTAAATACTACCGAAGGGCCAACAAAAACATCATCCTCAAGACGGATGCCGTTCCAGATATATACGCCACTTTTAATAGTCACGTTATCTCCGATCATGACATCGCTTTCAATAAAAGTGTGGGCGCAAATGTTACAATTCCGGCCTATAACGCAGCCTTCCAGAACAACGGAAAACTGCCAGATATTGGTGTCGAAGCCAATATGCTTCGACTGGACCTCAGCCAGGGGATGAATGTTAGCTTGTGGATTAACCACTGTTGGTTTTTGAAGTAACATGATTGGTGTTTAGGATTTAGTATCCCCGATAAAATAGGTTAGCAACGGCCTTAATAGGAAATCAGAATGAACAAGAAAAAACGATTAAGTTAAATTTCAACAATTATTCATAACAAATTAAAAATTAAATAGTTACTATATAATATAATCATTGAATAGTAAACTTACGATAAAAATTTTACGCTCCAAAAAAAAGTTTGTCTTTTTAATTCGATTTTTCACGGTTTTAAACGCAAAAGAGGTTTCTTCTTTAT
>JAOQAL010000705.1 GCA_025963615.1 Chitinophagaceae bacterium
AGCTTTTACCGGAGATTTATAAAGAGAAATTGGTTTATAGAATTAAAAGCACAAAAAGGATAAGCTATAATAGAATCAAAAAAGAATTAGTAAAAATAAAAAACCCTGAAAGCAGGTGCTATCAAGGCTTTAAATATTTAATCAGTGCCCGGGACTGGATTCGAACCAGCACATCCTTGCGAACGCTGCCACCTGAAGGCAGTGCGTCTACCAATTTCGCCACCCGGGCTAGTTGGGCGGCAAATATAGGTCAGTAATTAGGTTGGCTCCAAATTTTTACGGCTCTTCCAGCCAATAAGTAATACTCCCGCTACCACCAGGATGGTCCCCGTAATCTGGGCGGCAAAAATTCTTTCATTCAGGATAAAGTGAGCTTGCAAAATGGTGGATACCGGGCCAATACCTGAAATGATGGCCACATTATTGGAACCGATCTTTTTCATGCCGGCTGATAATAAAAAAGTTGGAATGACGGTGGCGATGATGGCCAGCAACAACCCATACCACCAGTATCCCCCCAATTGTTCCAGGTTGCTGACCTTGCCGGCAAATGCAAAATGTATAAAGACGCCGCTGGTGGAAGCCAGCATGGCATAAGCGGTAAATTTGGTAACGCCTACCTGGGGTATGAAGCGGCCGCTGCCCACAATATAACTGGCATAGGTAAGGGCGCAAAGAAAGATGAGGAAACTGCCTAGGAAAAAGTTGGGGTTCTGGGTATCCATTTTTAATTCACCGAAATAAGCGAGCGCGATACCTGCATAGGTGAGCAACAAAGCCAGTTGCTGAACACGGGAAATTTTTTCCTTAAATAGAATGGCGTTAATGAGTAAGGCGAAAGTTGGATACAGGAAAAGAATCAATCGCTCCAACCCGGCGGAGATATATTGTAAACCTATAAAATCAAAGAGACTGCTTAGATAATATCCAAACAAGCCTAATGAAATAATGGCAACCCATTGCTTTTGTGAAAAACGTTTTACCCCTTTCTTGCTGCTGCCGATCCAGGCTGCCGCCAAATAAAAGGGCAATGAAAAAATCATCCGCAGGGTAAGCAGCGTCAACGCATCGATAGGAGTATGGGCAAAAGCCAGCTTTACAATAATGGCTTTGGTAGAAAATAATATAGCGCCGGTAAGCGTAATGAGGAATCCAGCAAGAGAAAGTTTATTATCCGCAGATTTTGATAGCAAGAATGTGTAGGATAAGCTGTTTCAAAAATATTTTCCCCCACGGCGGAAGAGCTTTCATGGTCATTAACTCATAGCACCGCGGGGTGAAAAAATATAGTTAGTTTTTAAACGGACATATTAAAGTCACGTAAGCACTCATTCAAACTTGTCTTGAGATCCGTGCTCGGTTTACGCTGTCCGATAATCAAGGCACAGCTTACATTGTATTCGCCCGCTGGAAATTTCTTTGAATAACTGCCCGGAATCACAACACTACGGGCCGGTATGCGACCTTTATATTCTACGGGCTCCGGTCCGCTTACATCAATAATTTTTGTGGACTGCGTTAAAACAACATTGGCTCCCAACACCGCTTCTTTTTCTACATGCACCCCTTCCACCACAATGCAGCGGCTGCCGATAAAACAACCATCTTCTGTAATAACCGGGGATGCCTGTAAGGGCTCCAGCACACCACCAATACCAACCCCACCGCTTAAGTGTACACTTTTACCAATTTGCGCACAGCTTCCCACGGTAGCCCAGGTATCCACCATGGTTCCTTCATCTACATACGCGCCAATGTTTACATACGATGGCATCAACACAACATTTTTTGCAATGTAAGCGCCATAACGGGCTATTGCATGTGGCACGGCACGAACTCCCAAATCTTTATAATTTTTTTTCAGTAGCATTTTATCATAAAACTCGAAAGGGCCGAGGCTCCAGGTCTGCATCTGCTGAATACCAAAGTACATGAGGATCTCCTGTTTCACCAATTCGTTCACCATCCATTTTCCATCTTCAGGATAGGCGACCCGAAGCCTTCCTTTATCGACTTCTTCAATTACAGTACGCACATTTTCTGCATACTGATTCTCTTTTAATAATTCGCGGTTGCCCCATGCTGATTCAATGAATTCTTTCTGTTGCATTTTGATAGCCTTTAAATAGTGCGGTAATTTTTATAATCAAAAAAACGTTTGCCGGTAATTTTTTCAAGTGTATTTTTAAAACGGTCTTTCAGTTTCAGGTTATTGCGGGAAATATCATAATCGAATTTCCAGTTCATCCTGGCAATGCGTTCCCGCATCACAGCCGGATGGGTTCCTGTAAATTTTTTCAACACATCAATTTTGTTGTAATCGAAATCGTTCGCGTCAAATTTAATTTTTTGTTCATCATATCCCTCCTCACTCCAGTATTTGCCAACACCGAGGGCCTTGTTTTGCATGGCTTTGGGCTCCCGCACCCAGCCATAATGATAAATATAAGCATCAATGGGTTTTACCAGCAGCTTTTGATTTTCCCCTTTGCGAAAGCCCTGCGCGTCTTTGTATGAATAAATGCTTTTATCATTTTTTATTACCCGGATCTCATTTCTGTACCAGCGGGAGGAATCACCGGTATAATCAAACGAACCCCAGAAATGCAGGTACTTAAATAAAAGACCGTCTACGCGTTGATCGTCTTTATATTTTTGCATCGCTTCTTTCACCGGTTGCAGGTATTTTTCATGCAGCACTTCATCACCCTGTATATAAAACGCCCAGTCGCTGTCAGCAGCGATGGCTTTAAAAGCCTTGTCGGTTTCAGCAGCTAACACCCTGCCGCCGGTGCGCAGATTTTCATCCCAAACCGTATCAATGATTTTTATGCGGGGATCCTGGATGCTTTCAATCAATTGGCGGGTGCCATCATGGCTGTCCCCAACGGCAACAATCAATTCATCGCAAAGAGGCAAAACAGAACGGATGGATTCAGTAACCGGATAACCAAAATGAATAGCGTTTTTAATAAATGAAAAACCCGATACTTTCATAAGCAGCAAATATCGGAAATTCATTTTGCAAACTCAGTAGCTGTTTTACCACTCTCAATCAATTCTTTGAGCCGGTGATATTTGAGGAAAGCATAGTAGGAAGAAAAAAAAGATGTAATAAATCCAAGTCGCCCATCCAAAAAACCAAGCCAGAAAATATAATTGACGATGAATTGATAAGAAGGGTAGAGGTATAGTTTAAACCAGCCAGCTTTTTTACCCGCCCGGTAATATTTATGCGCTACCAGTTCCGCATAACGGTTCATTTTTTCCGCATATTCATGTAGGTTATTCATGAGGTAGTGTAATAGAAAACCATCTGCTACGCGCAGGTTGATACCAGCGTGGAGTATTATTTTTTCATGTACTTCCGTATTGTCCCACTGACCCATACTCCGGTGAAATAATTTAATTTTGCGTTCACGACCCCACTCACCATACCGGATCCATTTTTTACCAATAAAATTTTTAAAGCGAATTTTATAAGCAGTCCGCACATCATCGAGCGGAAATTGGAGCAGGAAATTAAGTAGGGTAGCATCAATGGCTTCGTCGGCATCCAGGAACAACACCCATTCATATTTAGCTAAGGCAAGCGCCTTGTTTTTTGTTTTACCAAAACCTTCCCAGGCCAGTCTTTCCACCCGGCAACCCATTGATTCAGCTTTCTCAACGGTCTTATCGGTGCTGCCGGTATCCCCGATAACAATATCATCGGTAAATCCGTGAAGGCTCTTCAATGTTTCGCCAATAATATGCGCTTCGTTCTTCGCGATGATAACAACAGAAATTGGCCGCATATTTTATTTTTTTAGTAAGGCGATTATTTATTTGCAAGATGACTTTTTTTTTCAAATGCGGCGCCAAAATAATTTTAAGAAACCATAAATCTTCGGATAATTTCAGTCTCTTTGCAAAAATCATGGCAAGATGAAAATTTCCGGTTTTTCGTATGTGAGAAATGGTTTTAATTATGGGGTGCCATTTTTGGAAGCCTATCAATCCATCCTTCCCGTGTGTGATGAGTTGATAGTTGCGGTAGGAAATTCAACCGACGGTACCCGGGAAGCTATTGCAAACCTGAATGCTGATAAAATAAAAATAATTGATACCGTATGGGATATGGAGTTGAAACAGGGAGGAAAAATTTTTGCGCAGCAAACCAATATAGCGCTTGACGCCATAACCGGCGACTGGGCTTTTCATATCCAGGCCGACGAGGTAATTCATGAAAATGATATCTTCAAAATAAAAAAAGCAGTAGAAGATAATAATGATGACGAGAGGGTAGAGGGCTTTATTCTTCCATTTATCCATTTTTGGGGCGGCTATGATCATATCAGGACGTCAAGACGTGTTCATAAAAATGAAGTAAGATTATTCAGAAACGGGTTAAAGGTGAGATCCTACCGGGATTCGTTGGGATTCAGAAAATACAAGGATTTTGCGGCCTATGAAAATGGAACGGAAAAGGGCGAAAAGCTCCAGGTAAAAAAAATTGAGGCGCCTATATATCACTATACTGAAGTAAGAGGTCCGAAAGCCAAGAGTAAAAAAGCCGCCGCCATTGGCGCATTTTATGTTCAGCCCCCGCTGGAAGAAGTGGTGATGGAGACCTTTGGTTATGACCGGTTGGAAAAATTTACCGGTTCACATCCGAGGTTAATGCATGAAAAAGTGAAATCGCAGGATTGGGTATATGAATTCGATCCTAAGAAAGCCGTCTGGAGAACCAAGGACAGGATCATGCAGCCCATCGAAGATATGCTGGGTTTTAAAATAGGAGAATACAAGAATTATAAGTTGATCAAGTAATCTTTATACCCGATTGGGCAAGGTTGGAATGGACATACAAATTGGAGAAATGGAATAATGGATTTTGAAACAGATATCTTGAATTGTATCGCGGTGTTGAAAAGTGGCGGCATCATTTTATATCCTACTGATACGATCTGGGGCATTGGCTGTGATGCGACCAATGAAAAAGCAGTTGAAAAAATCTTCGCGCTTAAAAAAAGATCCGATGAAAAATCGATGATCATCCTGGCGGCGGATAATAAAGAAGTACTGCGCTATGTAGCTTCCCTGGACTTGAACATTTTTGATTACCTGGCTAAAACAACCAAACCTACTACGGTTATTTATGATCATGCTATCGGCGTAGCTGATAACCTGATTGGTAAAGACGGATCCATAGCGATACGCATCTGCAGCGATGAATTTTGCAGGCATCTGATTAAGCGGTTTAGAAAACCCATCGTTTCTACCTCGGCAAATATTTCCGGCCAAACCTCCCCAACTACTTTTTCCGGTATCGGTGCGGCAATAAAAGAAGGAGTGGATTATATTGTGAAACACCGCCAGCATGATACAACCATTGCCGAACCCTCTTCTATTATTAAATGGAATAAAGACAGCTCAATAACCATCATAAGACCCTAGCCCACATCCAGCATCCAACATCTAGCATCCAGCCTCCACCATCTAGCATCCAGCATCCCGCATCTAGCATCCATCCTCCACCATCCACCATCTTCTAATA
>JAOQAL010000720.1 GCA_025963615.1 Chitinophagaceae bacterium
TTCCCTACACTCATATTATCGTAGGTAAATTCAATATTAATCGTGGTTTCATTCTTTAAAACATCGCGGTCACCTTCTTTTACCCTGATTTTCTGACCAAACATAGTAGCAGCTAATAAAAGAATAAAAGAAAGAAGTGTGCTGATTTTTAGAGTTCTCATTTTTTGTTGATTTAAGGTTATTAATGGATATAGCAAACTCTTGCCGTTTCACAATACTAAATTTACTGTATTTTTCCTACTGACAACTTGCGGCGTATAAAAGTCTTATAAATGGTAGTGTAAAAAATTTGTTTTCGATCATTTTTTTAAAGGGATTTCTAAATACAAAATTAACCTGAAAACCATGGCATTAATATATCACGTGACTACCAAGGTTGAATGGAAAGCAGCCCTGGAAAAAGGTTTTTATGAAGCAGCGTCACTAGCTACTGAGGGCTTTATCCATTGTAGCGAAGAACAGCAGGTGGAGGGTGTCCTGGAAAGATATTTCAACGGCAAGACTGACCTCGTAAAACTGGTTATTGATACCGGTAAACTCACCAGCCATTATGTAATGGAATGGTCTCCTTCAACCCGGGATACGTTCCCGCATATCTACGGACCCATTAACGTAGATGCCGTAATTAAGGTCATTCCGTTATAGTGTTCTTTTCAACATGTAAACAAACGCTCATGGGGCAGGTTCAGGAGGCTTCCATTATTAAGCAAATTCTTTTTTAGTGTAGAACCACATTTTGTCTACCTCTCTTGAAATAGAAGCGTCAATATTTTCAGCATCCTCGATTACCGGTTCCATTACCGGGGAACCGGCATTCAGACATATTTTATAAGGGTCCACTTGCAGGTTGACAGGCGTTCCTTTAACATGTGCACTGACGAGACGGAAGATGGCGGCAGCTACCTGTTCCAGTATTTTCATATTCGAGGCCACTTTTTCCAGTAATTCAGCCGGCTCATATTTTGTGTCAAGGTCTATTTGAAAATCCCGCATATACTGAAGGTCGTAAGGATCTATATACCGTTCTGAAAATATTTCAGTATCATAGGGTGCCCAATCAAGAAACAGGTTCTGCATTGACTTGTTGAGCTCGCCGAATTTTCGTCCAAGACTTTTCGCAGAAGAAAAAAGTTCTTTTAATAAAGCCAGGTTGGTGAAGGCACGGTTTGTAAAAAGAAGTGTCGGAACAGACCAATACGTTGCCCAATCCCAGAATATCTTTACCACCATGATCTGGGTTTTACCCATCAATAGGTATTTGTTCTGGTAAACAGGGATCCAGTTGTCAACCAACCGGAGATGTGACTGCTCGTAAACATCGGCACGGCCCGATATTTCTTCTCCCCGCAGATCGCGGATAATAAGATCGGACAGCCAGGAATTATTCATCGCGATGAAATCCGTACCCGGTGAATATAAAGGATCTAAAAAAGCACCCGCTTCACCGGTTACACCCCAACGTTCTTCTGCACAATACAGTCTGCCCGTATGATGCGCATAATGTTTCAGAATTTTAAAATCGAGTAGGTTTTCCGTTTGCGGTTCCAGCATTTTATAACCGCGGGGCTCGTTTGTTTTTAGCCACTCCAGCGCTTTTTCATATTTATTAAAAGTGTCAAAGGGATGGACGGCCGGGTCTGCCACAATGCCGATGCTTGTATTTTTTGATCCAAGCGGAATAACCCACAACCAATATCCTTTGTCCATAAAATGAACGGTACTGAGTAAACGAAGTCCGGGCTTAAGATAAGAGCGCCACTCAGTATTTTCAGACCAGTCATCCACATCGATCACACCTTTTAGGCGCCACCAAACGGCATTCACATGATGCTCCATAGGCTTATGAAAATCCAACTTACGTTTCATAAAGCTTCCACGCCCTGTTGCATCCGCAACCCACCTGCAGTTTAGTGTTACGGGCTGGCCATCTTTATGATAGGTAACCACATGCCCTTCGGGGAGAATGTCAACATTTTTTACGGTCGAACCAAGTAAAAAATGGGTTCCCAGCTCCTGCGTTTTTTTTGCAAGAAAATTTTCCAAAGTTCCCCGGTCAAGTTGATGGCTTGGAGTAGGCAGCCGTTCACGGGGACCTAATTCAACGCGGGATGAAATTTCATCTTTTGTTTCCGACGGAAAAAAGAAACGCAAACCATGTTTGGGTAATTCAAATTCCTCAAGATATTCTTTAAGATCCAGCACTTCACGTAAATAATGGCTGCCTAGCTCCACGGTGGATTCACCAACCTTATGGGCTGCTGTGGAAGCGTCACTTTCACGCCTTTCTAATACAAGGATCGTGATCCCGGGATTTGTTCGTTTAAGCTGTATCGATAGCGTAAGGCCCGCCAGCCCACCGCCTAAGATAATGACATCGTACTTATTTTGCATGCTTTGGTTTTCTTGAAGAGTGATTAATTTGTCGCGGCAATAAAAAAATAAAATTCTTTTTTAAAGATAACATTTCACAGGGCATTTTCAAAAAGCCAGCATCAGGCGGGCCATTTAAATAAATGAGATTTAAAGCGGGTTATCCGGCCGCTTGCGGATCATAAAAAAATAAAACCGTTTACTGATTTTCTGCTTTGCTCACCAGCATCATACTATGCTGCAATCCTTTATAATTATTGTAAATGAGAATATTCTTAAAATCTCTGTCCGGAGATTTCGATTTCAGCATATGCTGCGGTAATGCATTTTGTTTTATTATTTCACAGGCCAGCCATACTGCTACAGATGATACGGTGGGATATTCGCCCATCATGTGTTTGAAGCGGGCGATAGTAATATCATTGCCCGTGAGTGTTTCACAGGTGGTATAATATTTTAGGAAACGGCTATCCCCATTTTCTCCACTTAAGAGTAAATCCGGTTTTTCTCCGGCCGGTAAATTTTTTTCCAGGAATTGCCTTAATTGATTGCCGACGGTTGCTATATCCTCCGTTTGAAAAATATGAATGGCCTTTAATTGAGCTTCTGCACCGGTTGATTGATCATTTACCAAAAACATGGCAGCCCCCTCACCGGCAATACTGGCAACTGAGCCGGGAGTATATAAATCTTTACTGGAAAATATTTCCTTTTTATACCAGCCGCCTAAATATTCAATGTTATAATTATAGCTCGATATTTCATCCACACCGCCTATTAAATAATTAGTCCCGGGAGTTTCTTTCAGCAACATAGCAGCATCCAGGATGGCATTTTCAAACGAAAAACCTCTATGTACATGAGTAATATTGTATCCCTTGTTTTTACTCAGGAGGCCTAATTGACCAGCGATGGCATTAGAAGTACTTTGTACAAAATTAGTTGGGGTCAGCATTCCTTCATTGTATTCTATTACCTGGTTCAGGAACTTGATGCAATCTTCCAGTCCACCCATGGAGGTGCCGATAATAATACCATCCGGTGGTTGTGTGCTATGGTGAACCAATGGCATGGCTGCGCCTACACCAAGTCGCACGGCTTTTCCCATTCTGCGAAGTATACCGGGAGGAATGCCTTCATAGGATGGTTCAACGGCCTGAAATTTATTATTCACCGGTTCATTCAAATGTTCAATATCAACAGCGGAAAATGTTTGTTGCGGTGAAATACAGGTTGTTTTATGAATGTAAAACATCGGTATCAGGCTTTTGAAAAAATCAATGATGTACAATTACCTCCAAAACCAAACGAGTTTGACATGACATGCTTCAACAGCGTGGTAGTATAGGATTGAATAGGAATTAAACCGGTAGAAATAATGGCATTTTTGAAATTAAGACCTGGATATATTTCCTGGTACACGAGATTCAGGATACTGAATACCGCTTCAACGGCGCCGGCAGCACCCAGTGTATGGCCGGTATTGGATTTGGTGGAAGTAAAAGCCGGTGGATGACCAAATAGACGGATCATAGCTTTGCTTTCTACTTCATCATTATTTTCGGTACCTGTTCCATGCGCATTAATGAAATCAATTTCTCCTGGTCTGAGACGGGCTGTTTCCAATGCTCCCTGCATGGATCGGTAAGGACCGTCGCCATTTTCAGATAAAGACGAAGGATGAAAAGCATCGTTGGAGTTGCCATAGCCGGTAACTTCAGCATATATTTTTTTGCCGGCGCAATCTTCTTCTTTTTCCAATACCAGGAATGCCGCGCCTTCTCCCAAATTCAAACCTTTTCTATCAGCATCAAAAGGGGTGCACGCATCCGGAGATAAAATATAGAGAGAATTAAAGCCATTGATAGTAAATTTTGCAAGACTATCGGCCCCGCCAACTATAGCTCTTTTAGCCAGACCATTTTTAAGAAGTCTTGTGCCATACATGATCGCATTAGCCGATGATGAACAGGCGGTATTAATTGTATTGTTAATACCATTGATATTATAACGGGATTGCAAATACATAGTTACGGAGGCCCCATCATAAGAAGAGAGATATTCAGAGCCGCCTTCATTTTTATTGGCATCCCGGTATAATTCATCTATTAAACACATTCCGCCAACCGTAGTGGCGCCAATGAGAGCGGTATCGAATGAAGCGAGCTCGGCGGTTGTTAAAGCGCTATCCTTAATGGCTTCTTCCATAGCATGCAATGCCAGTAATGTTGTTCGTGTAATGCCCGGCTCTTTCGCATTTAAATTTTCTTTGAACCTGGAATTGGCTGTTTTGATTTCACCAAAAGGAAGAACACCCGCAAACTTAGATGGAAAATTATCACTGATTTTACTGATGCCGCTCCTGCCTTCCATTAACGAAAGACGGTTTTCAGCTAAAGTGTTTCCTATAGCGCTTATGATCCCAATGCCTGTAACGAAAACCCTGTTCAAAAATTAAAGTTTTATTTGGTCCTGTGTTTTTCAATATAGGCAACCATGGTATTTACATCAACCAGTATTTTTCGGCCCTCTTTTGGATCTTTTATTTCAATGCCATATTCCCGGCTCAGTAGAACAATCAATTCGATTGAGTCTATAGAATCCAGCCCCAACCCCTCACCAAATAAAGGTTCGTCATCTTTAATATCTTCCGGTTTTACTGAAAGAAGATTTAAGAATTTTACGATTTGCTCTTTTAACTGCTTTTTTAATTCTGCTGTTTCCATCGTTTGTAGTTCAAATTAGGTTTTTTCTTTTTAAGCCGTAAATAGCTATTAGTTGCAATATTACCGTTATGATCAATAAAGGTATAATATTCATTAAAATATCTTTCAGCTTTCCTCCTTCCAGGAATAACCCATAATACGCTTCAAGGCACCAGTGCAATGGCGAAAACTGCATGATGAGGCGGAATGATGCGGGCATGGCAAAAGCAGGAACTAACAGTCCACCGATGGCAGCTAAGATAACTATTGATACCGCGCCAAAGCCATTGGCTTGTTCCTGTGTTTGGGCAAATACACCAATACAAATGGCAAAACTGGTGGCACACCACCCACAGGCCAGGGTTACCAGTAACAAACCCACTTTATCCCCGGGAAGATTTAACGATGGCAATCCCATTTTTGGAAACAGCCAGACTCCTATTGAGAAAATAAGGGCTGCCTGTAGTAATGTAACCAGCAGATAAGTTATTTGCTTTGAAGCCAGTGCTACCATAAAACTGGTAGGCAGCGTTCTTAGCCGGATAAAACTTCCGCTAAGCTTTTCTCTGACAATGCTGCTGCCTAATGAGATGACAATAAAAAACATGGCGAAAATGGTCCATGCGGGGATATTATGTTGCGTTGCATTTGGTATATTCCTGCTCCCATCTCTTGAAACAGGAATTTCTGTCACCGGCGTTTGATTGGATGTGATTTGATTTTCTAACGAGTCTGGTATGTCATGCTCATTGATGGAAGAATATAACCTTTTTACGATATAGCGGCTTTGTACTAATTGCAAGGCGCTGCGCAAACCGCCGTCAATTGAGTTGCGGAATGATTGCTGTAATACCGGGTGATAATAAAGAAGGAGTGGAATTTCTTTCATGGGGGGGTTAATGACCGTATCAGCGATTACGTCAATATTTTTTAAAGCGTCCTGTGTGATTCTTTTTGCTTTCCCTAAAACTTCTTCCGAATAGTTAGCGGGGATTATAATGGCTACCAGGGCGTCCTTGGCGTGCATCCTGCTGATAACATCCTTTTCGGTTTGTGTGCCGCTTAGTTTTTTTAATTCAAATATTCCTATTTTATCAAGGGCCTTAATCAGTTCCTCACTGATTGGGCCTTTGTCTTTATTGTAAAGCAGCAAAGGAACCTTATTGTCGTTGACCAATTCAAAGGTACTGTTCTGCACACTCGTGATGACAATAGCAAGTAATACGGGCATCGCCAGCATCAGGATGAGTCCTACTTTATCCCGCGTCAGAATGCGGATATCCTTTAATATAGTTGCCCGTAGTTTAAACATAGTTTGTAAAAAATGAAAGACCAACGCTCCGGAGTCAGAAAGAAATCTCAAAAAGCTGAGAGATTCTTCCGGCCTTCCCGGGTTTCCAGGCCGCCATATTGCCCGCTTCTTTGTTAATCCCGATACTCTTTCCCTGTTAAGGTTAAAAACAATCCTTCCAATCCCCCCTGCCGGTGTTCATTTAATAAACTGGATAATGAATTATTGGCAATGATTCTTCCTTCGTCAATCAAAGCGATGTTTTCGCAAAGATCTTCCGCTTCATGTAACTGGTGTGATGTATAGATTAAGGTGGTTCCTTTATCATTCAGTTGCTTTAAATAATTGATTATGGCATGCCGGGTCTGCACATCAACCCCTACGGTGGGTTCATCTAAGAATAAAATTTCCGGTTCGTGCATTACGGAAATGGCAAGATTAACCCGGCGTTTCATGCCGCCGGAAAATTTATGCACCGGTTTGTTTCTTACTTCCTGCAAACCAAGTATTTCAAGTAGTTCCGTTATTTTATGTTGAATCTGTTGTTTGGTTAAACCGGCCCATGCGCCAAAGAATCCGAGATTTTCTGCGGGACTTAATTCATGGTAAAAAGAAAAATCCTGCGGCACAAAACCAAAAAGCCGGTTGACGTTTTTTTTATGATTTTTTATTTCGTAACCTGATAACCGAACCGACCCGGTTTCGTAGTTCAGCAATCCAGTCATCAGGTTTATCAGGGTAGTTTTGCCGGCGCCATTGGGACCGAATATTCCAAAGCGATCGCCTTTTTTAATCTGCAGGTTAAGGTGAGTGAAATTTTTCCGGGGTTGACCTTTGTAGCCAAAACTTAAATCTTCTATGCTAACGGCAGCGTTCATTTGTTCCATTTGATGTTGGACAAATTTTTAAATGCCTTTTTTTCCAGTTCGGATATTTCAATCAATATATCTCCCATGGTGTTGAAGTCTTCCTGCGTAGATAATCTTCCTTTATAAATTCCGGATGCCTGCACGGCAGCATTCCGCCACATGTCACCGGATTGTGTAAAGGTTTTTGATATCTCCATTAATTCATCGTACGGCAGAAACGAATAAGCCTCTTGTAGAAACGCTCCATAAATAAAACGGAAGCCACCGCCACCGGTGCCAATCTCTTCCTGCATCCTTACTAACTGTGCCAGGTAGCTGCGTGATTTTTCCAAACCTAATTTATCTCGCCAGCCTTTTATTTTTTTTGCCGTGTATTTAATTCCTTTTACCCCCGCGATGGATCCGGGTATATACAGCATATCCCGTACATTCCTTTTAATGCCCTTTTTAATGGCCTCCCGTATTTGATCATCGGTGACTATTGTCCTTTCCCGGGGATAATAAAGTTGTCCTCTCGGTGCCAGGGCACCCTTGGCAAAGCGAACCCTTTCCAGTTCGTAACTGGTCAATGTTGCGGTGGTTTCCATCACAGGATCGCTGATGAGGTAATTATCACCTTCTTTGCCAAACACAATCAGGTTATGCGCATTAAAATGAAAACGGTATTCACGGGGAAAATAAGTTAAATAATAAACCCCAACCTGGCAGGCAGCAGGTATACCAGCCCGGATGCAGGCGTCCAACGCTTCCATGGCTTTTGCCGGGGAAGAAAATTTTTTACGGTATACAGGAATGCCAAGCAGTTTGCACGTTCTCTTGAAGATCAAACCGGGCATGGTACGAAAAGAAATAGCCGGACCATTGTTTATTTTTAAAAGGGGAATATAAATGAAAAACAAGCCGGAGCCAATGCCAAAAGCAAGAGGTTCTGTTATCTTTTCAATGCCATGATGCTGAAGCAGGCTGGTCGTAACACCATTTTCACAATGAGCAGCCTGTATATGGTTAAACTCAAGCTTCATGTCCCTTCATTGTTTTTAATTCCTCTATACTTACT
>JAOQAL010000771.1 GCA_025963615.1 Chitinophagaceae bacterium
AGTAGTAATGAAATTACCAAATCTTTGATGAATAATTAAGTCGTCATCACCTGCACATCCAGTTCTGGTTTATTTTCTAAGAAATCAATTAATTCGTCATTCATTTCAACACCTTTCCCAGCCCCTACGAGGCTGATTTTCATGTTACTACTTTGTTCAGTTAAACTGATTTTAAGGAGCGTATTCCCGGGGAATTGTTTTAGATTTCTTTCCAGGAAGCTGATCATATCCGCATTGATAAATTGCGGGTGAGATTCAATGCTCAATTGTTTCGTAAGACTACGTTTGATCGTTTCTGCCAACAATATTCCGCCTACGTTAAACCTGTACTCATCCTGGTTATAACTTTGTTTAAAATAGCCTGTAATTAAAATAGAACTTCCCGGCTGAAGCAACGGAGAGAACTTCATATAGTCTTCCCTGAAAAGGGCGATTTCCGTTTTACCCGAATAATCTTCAATTACAAAATTGCCATACTTATTGCCATTCTTCGCTATTCGGTGTTGTGCATCCGCCACCAGTCCCAGCATGCGAAACATCCGGCCGGGATTGGGCTGCAGTTTTACCGATTCTTTGAATTCATTAAAATCGAAGATCCTGGTGATGCCGTAATGCTTCATTTCAAATTTGTGATGATCCAGGGGATGGCCGCTCAGGAACATGCCGGTTACTTCTTTTTCATGATCCAGTTGGGTGATCAGCGGCCAATGTGGGCAATCAGCAATTTTGGGCGGCTGAATGTCCATCACGGCAGGCAGATCGCCGAAGAGTGTATTCGAATTGCCGTTTATTTGTGTTTGATAAATATTTCCGAAACGGACAATTTTTTCAAGTCCGGTTGAAGTATCTCCTTCCGGCATATAAAAATACTGTGCACGGTGGTATGCCGGATAGCAGTCAAATGCACCCGCATAAGCAAGGCTTTCCAGTGTTTTTTTATTTACGGTTCGCTGGTTGATACGCTTAATAAAATCGAAGATGCTGGAAAAAGATCCGCCCTTTGCCCGTTCATCAATGATACTTTCTACCGCCGCTTCACCTACACCTTTTAATCCACCCAATCCGAAACGTATTTCACCATTTTTATTGACAGCAAAGCCTTTTAACGATTCATTTACGTCAGGTCCCAATACTTTTAGCCCCATCCGTTTACACTCTTCCATAAAGAAGGTGATCTTTTCAATGCTGCCGGCATTGTTAAGCACTGCGGCCATGTATTCACTGGGATAATGCGTTTTTAAATAAGCTGTCTGGTAGGCTACATAGGCATAACAGGTGGAATGCGATTTATTAAACGCATATTGGGCAAAGGCTTCCCAGTCAGTCCATATTTTTTCAAGGGTATCAGCAGCATAACCTTTTTTTGTTGCGCCGTTTACAAACTGGCTCTTCATTTTATCAAGAACCGACTTTTGTTTTTTACCCATGGCCTTCCGCAGCACGTCCGCGTCGCCCTTACTAAAACCGGCCAGGCTTTGCGCCAGCAGCATAACCTGTTCCTGGTATACGGTGATGCCGTAAGTTTCTTCAAGGTATTCCGACATAACCGGCAGATCGTAGGTAATAGACTCACGGCCATGCTTACGGTTTATATAGTTAGGTATATATGCAATAGGTCCGGGGCGATATAACGCGTTCATCGCAATCAGGTCGCCGAATTTATCCGGCTTCAGGTCCCGCAGGTATTTTTGCATCCCCGCACTTTCAAACTGGAATGTACCAATCGTTGACCCGTGTTGGTACAATTCAAATGTTTTTTTATCGTCCAGGGGAATCGTATCAATATCTATTTCTACACCATGATTTTGTTTAATGAGCTTCAGCGCATTCTTTATAATGGTCAACGTCTTTAAACCTAAAAAGTCCATTTTGATGACACCCGCATCTTCAATTACGTTGCCCTCAATCTGCGTCACCCATAATGGCGAATCCTTTGAAATAGCAACAGGTATCAGGTCCGTAAGATCTGTAGGCGCGATAATAATACCTGCCGCATGTATGCCGGTATTGCGAACCGAACCTTCCAGCCTTTCAGCTTCATGCAATACTTTACTTAATAACGTATTTTCCTGGTTATAGATGTCTCGTATCTTTCTTACGTTATCAAGATCCTCGCTGCCTAGCCCATCTTTTTCTTCCAGCGATTTTTCACCATCCTTTGCTTTCATCGGCGCATGCAGCACCCGTCTCAATTCTATACCGGGACGGTCGGGAACCAATTTGGTTAGCGCATTCGATTCCGGTAAGGGAAGGTCCATCACCCTTGCCACGTCTTTAATACTCATTTTGGCGGCCATGGTACCATAGGTAATAATTTGCGCTACCTGCTGCCGGCCATATTTCTCAACTACATAATCAATTACTTTCTGTCTTCCTTCATCATCAAAATCAGTATCGATATCGGGCATTGATTTACGGTCAGGATTTAAAAACCGTTCAAACAGTAAATTGTACTTAATAGGATCTATATTGGTAATTCCGATACAATAAGCTACTACCGAACCAGCAGCCGAACCCCGGCCCGGCCCGATGTATACATCACGTTCCCGCCCGGCTTTTATAAAATCGCTTACGATTAAAAAGTAACCGGCGAAGCCCATGGTTTTAATGGTGAACAATTCAAATTCAAGTCTTTCCCGTATTTCATCCGTTAACCCATGATATCTTTTTTCCGCCCCTTCATAAGTCAGGTGTTTGAGATATTCCCATTGATTTAATGAATCAGGCGACACCACCCCTTTATCCATTTTTTCTTCTTTGGTATGCGTCTTGAATTTTTCCGGGACAGGAAATGCAGGCAATAATATATTCCGCTTCAGGTCAAGGAGTTCAATCTTATCAACAATTTCATTGCTGTTGTCAATCGCTTCAGGAATATCCTGGAACAACTTGCTCATTTCCGCTGTAGTTTTAAAATAAAACTGGTCATTGGGAAATGCGAAACGTTTGTCTTTGACATGTACATCGTCATCCGAAAAATCCCGCAGGGCTGGAGTAGCTACTTTTTCACCGGTATTGATACATAATAAAATATCGTGGGCATTAAAATCACTTTGTTCCACATAATGTGAATCATTGCTGGCGATAATTTTTACGTTATACTTCCGGGCAAACCGGATGAGCACCTCATTGACTTTATCCTGTTCCTTCATACTATGCCGCTGCAGTTCCACATAAAAATTTTCCTGGAAAATATTCAGCCACCATTTGAATTCGTTTTCCGCTTCCGCTTCTCCTTTTTTTAAAATAGCCTGCGGTACGGAAGCGCCGAGGCAGCAAGTGGTGGCGATCAACCCTTCGTTATATTTTAAAATAAGTTCCTTGTCAATGCGGGGATACTTGCTGTATAAACCTTCAATAAAGCCCAGCGAGGTTAATTTTACAAGGTTGCGGTAACCCTGTTCGTTTTTTGCCAGTAATATCTGGTGATGGCGTTTGTCTTTCTGCTCTTTGGTAAATATTTTTTGATGCCGGTTTTCCGTTATGTAAAATTCGCATCCAACAACGGGTTTCACCTTTAGTTTTCCATTCTCGTCCTTGTGCTTGTATGCTTCTGCTACAAATTCGAACACGCCAAACATATTGCCATGGTCGCTGATGGCAAGCGCAGGCATACCATCTGAAATAGCTTTTTTATATAAATTCTGAATGGAAGCGGCTCCATCCAGTAATGAAAACTGCGTATGTACGTGTAAATGGGAAAATTTCATAAATAATTGTGCAATAGCAAATAAAGTGAATTGGCAATTTTATAAGGCAAATTTCGTTTAA
>JAOQAL010000774.1 GCA_025963615.1 Chitinophagaceae bacterium
TTAAACGAAAAATACCAACGCAAAGGTGAGTACGAAAATATTATTGCACAGCTAAATGAGGTTGAAGGCGAAATAAAGAGGCTAAACGAAGATTTGAAAGAAATTGATGATTCTCTTTTTTCAGACGTATTCGAACAGACAGTCAAAGCCCAAGAGAAAAAATTCAATAAATTCTTTGCCGAAGTTTCGGATTTTCTATACAACGAACAATATGCAATAAAGCATGATATTGCGATAAACAAGAATGGTCATAGAGTATATAAATTTAGCGCATTTAATACCAATTTTAGCTCTGGCAAAAAGCAAGGTGAAATTTCCTGTTTTGATATTGCTTATACACTTTTTGCTGATGAAGAAAAAATTCCTTGCCTTCATTTTATCCTAAATGACAAAAAAGAATTAATGCACGATAACCAGTTAGTGAAAATTAGTGAGTTGGCGAGTAAACATGGACTACAATTTGTAGCTTCTATATTACGAGACAAGCTTCCTGCTGAGTTAAATGACCCACAGTATTTTGTCTTAGAGCTATCTCAAAGCGATAAATTATTTAGAATCGAACGAAACGAAAATTGACGCTGAAGAAGAACTCAAAAAACGCTAAGTCACTATTTTTTAGAAAGATGGTGGATAATACTTTTGATTTTTTGAAGTCAGCTATTGATTATATTGGCAGGGTATGAAAAATTATCCATTTGTTTATGAACCGGACCGAAGTCTTGAAGTTTATAAGTCAACGGACGAATATTTTGCGACTAATAAATCCGTAATAGACCGAATAACGGAAATTGCCTGGCTATATCACTCTCTTCATAATTCAATACCCATGACAACAGAGAATCTTTTCTCTGGCCACAATTTTCCTTATACGGAGTCATGGAACGAACTACAAATTTCATTCACGCTTTGTCAATTCGGACTTTATAAGCAGGCTATGTGTTCGTTAAGAAGCGCACTTGAACTGGGATTACTATCTGTCTATTACAATATCAATGACGAGGGACATAAGTCTGTTAAGAAATGGCTGGCTTCTCGCGACACAACGGAAGCAGACACGCCAAAATCCGCCTTGGTTTGGAAAATCTTACTTGGTAATGAAAGTATCAAAGAGTTTCAAAGCAAGATTGACCTTAAATCACGGCTCATGTCTTTAGGTTATTTGCATAACTACGTCCATACAAAAGGTATGAAGTTTTCAAATGGTTTTGGCCTTATGAAATCTAACTCCCAAACTTTTGAAGAAGTAGGTTTAAAAGTTTGGATGAAGGCATACGAAGAAATTGTAATACTCGTATTAACCTTGCATATGCTAAAATTTCCGACAACGGTAATAAGCTACGACTACGGAAAAAAATTTGGAATCGATATCCCTGGCTTTCCTCATATACAGTCATTTCAGCTAGAGAAAATTAAATTATTTTTGCCCCCCGACTATTTTGAATTACTTGAAATTATTTCTTCCAAGCATCCAGAAACCCTGAATTTTATTGAATGGATAGAAAGCCATGACGACATAACCGAAGACCAAATTGAAGAGCAAATTATGAATATGGATAAAATGGATATCCGCGGCGGTGGATTTAAACATTATGAGAAAAATCAGCTAGTTCTTTATAATGCAGCCAAAACGGAAGACCTACCAACAGTAATTAAAGACAGAATGAAAAAGCTGGAATTGTGGGCAAAGGAGAATGGTGAATACGAGCCACGATTTGTCTTTCCAAAAAGTGAAATATAAGGTGGGAATGGCAATCACAGATAAAACAAGAAAAACGCTTTGGGCTTATTCTGTCTTTATATATTTCGACGTTTAAATAAATTCAATTTCAACAAATAACAAAAAACGAAACATGAAACGAATTTCTTTCCAAGTAACTACTTTATTTTTTACAGTTACCTTATTACTTTCAGGTTGCGCTACAATTGTTAGCAGGTCAACGTCCCAACTGTATATCCATACCAGTCCGGCTGGTGCCGGTATTATTATCATCAATAAAAAAGGGAAAGAGGTATATAAAGGGATAAGCCCAACCACTGTTGTCTTACAGTCAGGCGCAGGCTTCTTTTCCAAGGCAACCTACCAGGTGAAATTGTCCTATCCCGGGTTTGCAGACAGAAACATACCTGTTAATTACAAGATGAATGGTTGGTATTGGGGTAACCTGTTAATCGGCGGAGTCATTGGGATGCTGATTGTTGACCCTGCAACGGGAGCAATGTGGAAAATTCAGGATCCTGTGGTCGATGAAACTTTTGACAAAGCAACTGCCTTATTGAAGAATAACCCTACCCTGAATATTGTAAACATACATGATGTTTCAAAGGAAGGGCAAACACGCCTGGTAAGACTGAATTAGTCATCCGCAGTGCGGTTTCGATAGTGCCTTTGTGTCTTTGTGAGATAAAATAAATTTTCGCACAAAGGCACAAAGCCACCATTAAAAGCGTTTTCTGCGCGCAACAACTCTCCCCCACTCAAGTATAAAACAAAAATTTCCGGCACAAAAAACGCAGAAATACTTGCGTAGCTAAATAACTACATATATATTTGTAGCCAAATAGCTACGCAATGAATTTAAGACGAGACGTATTCCAGTCCCTGGCAGATCCCACAAGAAGTGCCATACTGCTGATTTTATCTTCACAAACCATGACCGCGGGTGCAATAGCCTCAAACTTCGACACGGCAAGACCCACGGTTTCAAAGCACTTACAAATACTCACTGCGTGTGAATTACTGGACCAGGAGCAAAACGGCCGGGAAATTTACTATCACATCAATGCAAAAAAAATGAAAGAAGTGGCCGACTTTATTGAGCCATTCCGCAAAATGTGGGATGACCGGTTCAACAAATTAGAAACCATCATGAAGAAATACAAATCAAAAAAATAGTTTAGTATGGAACGAAAAACAAAGATCCATGCCGAAGACGGCAAACAGGAACTGGTCATCACAAGGGAATTTGATTTACCATTGGACCTGCTTTTTACAGCCTATACAGAGCCCGGCATTGTTGAACAATGGATGGGTACGAAAGTGCTGAAACTTGAAAATAAAAAGCACGGCTCTTACCAATTTGTAACAACCGATCCCAAAGGAAACAAATACGGGTTCAATGGGGTAATCCATGAGTTCAGCCCGAACCGGAAGATCACGCGGACATTTGAAATGGAGAATACGCCTTTTGGCGTCCAGCTGGAATTCCTGGAGTTCGAACAACTTACCGGCGACACCAGCCTGCTTACCATGCATGTGGTATATAGATCGGTCGAACTCAGGGACCAAATACTGAAATTGCCATTTGCCCAGGGCATAAACATGGCACATAACCGCATACAGGACATTGTAAACAAATTAAAATAACACCTCATGACCAGGAGAAATATAATTATCTATTGGATCGCTACTATCTGGCTTGCATTAGGAATGATATCCACCGGAACCGTGCAATTATTAAAATGGAAAGAGGAAGTTGAGATGTTTACACATTTGGGCTATCCTGTTTATTTGCTGACACTGCTTGGCGTTTGGAAAATCCTGGGCGTTGTAACCGTGCTTATGCCTAAATTTCCTTTACTGAAGGAATGGGCTTATGCAGGTTTCTTCTTTGCCATGTCGGGCGCCGTCTTTTCTCACTTAGCCATCGGAGATGGTGTCAAAGAATGTTTTGGCCCCGTATTGTTGCTGATCCTGACGGTAGTATCGTGGTATTTCAGGCCCGGCGATCGAAAAATCATTCCTGCTAATCAATAAATTGGATTGCATGAAAAAAGAATTATCAACAAAACAACGCGAAGAACTGCTCAACACATTAAAAGCCCGTTTTGAGAAAAACAGGAACCGCCATAAAGGCCTTGAATGGGCGGAAGTGCAGGCAAGGCTGCAAGCCGATACCGGGAAACTGTGGTCGCTCAATGAAATGGAAAGCACCGGCGGCGAACCGGATGTTGTGGGTCATGATAAAAAGACAGACAAATATATTTTTTATGATTGTTCCGCAGAAAGTCCCAAAGGCCGCAGGAGTGCCTGTTATGACCGCGAGGCACAAACGGCGAGGAAAGAACATAAACCCGAAAATAACGCGATTGACCTGGCAGCCGCCATGGGCATCGGGCTTTTAACGGAAGAACAGTACCGGGAGCTGCAGGAACTTGGCAATTTTGATTTGAAAACGTCGAGCTGGGTGTCCACGCCCGCCGGTATCAGGGAACTTGGAGGCGCCCTGTTTTGTGATCGGCGCTACGACCATGTGTTCGTGTACCACAACGGTGCGGAATCTTACTATGCCGCCAGAGGGTTTCGTGGCTCGCTATGGGTTTGATTTTACACAAAAAAATATACTATGACAAAGCGTGTAATAAATCCTGATGTCGATTTTTATTTTAATAAAGCCGGAAATTGGCAGAAAGAACTGGAGCAATTGAGAATGATCGTTCTTGACTGCGGGCTGACTGAAGAATTGAAGTGGGGTGTTCCCTGTTACACGTTTCAGAAAACCAACATCGTTTTAATCCATGTGTTCAAAGAATATTGTGCGCTTTTGTTTTTCAAGGGCGCCTTGTTACAGGATGCCAATGGTATCCTGGTTCAACAAACGAAGAATGTGCAGG
>JAOQAL010000808.1 GCA_025963615.1 Chitinophagaceae bacterium
TGCCATAGATTTTATCTGTTCACTAAATTTGTACAGAATTGATTCCCGTATAGTTATAGTAAATATAACCAATCCGGAAGCAGAATCATTTTTGTTTATGTAAAGTAGTAATTCCTTCTCTTCAAAAGAGCATGGAACACCGCTTTATTTTATAACTTTCTTTGTTCTATATCAACAGTCAGTTAATTTGTAAAACACGATCCGGTTATTATTGTTAATAGATCCAGCACTTAAATTTTTACAAACCCTTAAATAAAATAAATGCCGGCAATTCTTATTACAGGCGGTACAGGCTTGATTGGTCAAGCAATTACAAGAGCTTTAGTGGATAAGGGGTACGAGGTCATTATTCTTTCCCGAAACCCGGAACAGCAAAAAAAATCCATGGCAAATGTAAGTTTCGCAAAATGGGATATTGAAAAACAGGTGATAGACAGGGATGCCGTGACAAAAGCCGGTTATATCATTCATCTGGCAGGTGCCAATGTCGCGGAAAGACGATGGACGGAGAAGCGAAAGAAAGAGATTCTGGAGAGCCGCGTAAAAAGCAGTGGGTTATTAGTAAAAGCGTTGAAAGAAATTCCTAATAATATACGGGCTGTTATCAGCGCTTCCGCAATGGGTTGGTACGGGCCGGATAAAATCCCAGCTAATAGCAGTTTTAATGAAAGCGATCCCCATTTTGAGGATTTTTTGGGACAAACTAGCAAAAAATGGGAAGAGAGTATAGAGCCGGTCACTCAACTAAGTAAAAGATTGGTAATCCTCCGTACAGGAATTGTTTTGAGTAACGAAGGGGGTGCCTTCGTTGAATTTAAAAAGCCTTTGAAATTTGGATTGGCAACTATCTTGGGAAGTGGTAAACAGGTGATCAGCTGGATTCACATCGATGACCTTGTGAGAATGTATATCGCTGCCCTTGAAAATGAAAATCTAAACGGAATTTATAATGCCGTAGCACCCGGGCCTGTGAGTAACCGGGAGTTTATATTAAAGCTGGCAAAGGAGGAGCGGAAGAACTTTTATATACCTATTTATATTCCATCCTTTGTATTAAAGCTGCTGTTGGGCGAAATGAGTATTGAAGTATTGAAAAGCGCGACGGTGAGTTGCAAAAAAATCCAGGCAAGCGGATTCAGATTTTTATACCCCACCGTTCAGGCGGCTATTGAGAATTTGACAAAATAAAAGAGGCTGTCTCAATAGTAATATTTCACGCAAAGGGCGCAAAGAAGCAAAGAACGCAAAGAGACGAAGGGTTAAGAATCCATCTTTACCTTCTAAACATCTCTGCGGGATTATCTGAAATATTTCACGCAAAGGCGCAAAGAAGCAAAGAACGCAAAGAGATGAATGGTTAAAAATCCATCTTTACCTTCTAAACATCTCTGCCGGATTATCTGAAATATTTCACGCAAAGGGCGCAAAGAGGCAAAGAACGCAAAGAGACGAAGGGTTAAGAATCAATCTTTACCTTCTCAAGATCTCCGCGGGATTATTTTAAAACAATAGTTTTGGGACAGCCTCAAGGAAGGTCGTCAAAAAGCTTTTTTTTCCGTTGGTATCGGGGGCGTTTCTTTTTGAATATAAAGCCGGCTATCTACTTTTTTTGGATCGCCCTGGTACACCCAGGTTATATTGCCGATATATTTTGCAAAAGCCTTATTGAGTTGTTCCAGCGTTACGTTGTTCATATCATTTTTAATGTCGATGCTCCTCTTCCAGTTATTGTTAATTACTTCATTGGTAGCTAAGGCGGCGGCCTGTTCCTCATTCGTTTCCTGCCGGTAATAGAGACCCGTAAGATACCCTGTTTTTTCACTTTTCAGTTCTTCTTCAGTAAAGCCCTCTTTTTTAACTTTATCAATAAGGGCTCTTGCTATAGCAATATATTTATCCGGCTCCGTTGTTGAAACGGAAAAATTGGAATAGGGACTTTTGCCCTGGTTAAACTGTACCCTGGGTGCATAGGATAATCCGTTTTTACTTCGTATCTCTATAAAGTGGCGCATGGAAAACACACGGATGGCCAGTACAAAGGCATCATAATCCGGCGAGCCTGGCAACGGAGCGCTGGTAATACCTTGTATATAATTGGTAGCATTTTCGCGCTGCCTGGATTTAAATGAATTGACGGAGGGCGAATAACCTTCTTCCTGCTGGGTAAATGGCGTACCGGCAGGAACTTTCGATAAAAGGTCTTTCACTTTTTTTTCGATGATGGCTTTATCAAGATCGCCTACAATAACAATGACCATTTTTGCTCTTGTAAAAACAGACTGCCAATATTTTTTTGCCTCAATCGATGTCAGTTTAGTTACTGTTTCAATGGTGCCCTGGGGGTCTTTTGAATAATTTTTACCTGCAAAGGCCGTTCTTCTGGCCATATTTTCTATGGCATTATCCGGGTTCGATTCGATGGCGCGGATGATATTGATCGCATCCTGTTTAATGCGTTCAAATTCTTTGTTATCAAAACGGGGAGTCAATAATGCATCGGTATATAATGGCCACGCTGTTTCAAAATCACGTTTGATACAGTTGATGCTGATCGTTGCATAATCCATGTCTGTATACCCATATACCTGTGCACTGATCTTATCTAATTTGTTTTTAAAACTATTCTTATCATCCTTTAGGGTCCCACATTCAGTCAGGGCCCTGGTGGACAGGTCTTCAATACCAGCTTTTGAGCCGGGATAGTTCTGCACGCCGCCTTTTATAATAGTTTTAATAACCACTATTTCGTTGCCGCTTGGTTGAACGATTACCTTGACCCCGCTGATATTCATATCATAGGCTTTGTCCGTTTGCGCCAATACGAATACCGGCACAAGGAACAAGGTAAAAATTGGTAGTTGTTGAAATATCTTTTTCATATCAGAATGCTTTTGGTGTTGTAAAATAGTCGCCGGGTTTATACTGGTTATTCATTTGTTCATTGATGATCAATCCTGCTACATAGGGTTTATCCTGGATGTACTTTTTTACATAACGCTGTATGTCGGCACGGGTTATTTTCTGCAGGTTCTCATCATAGTCCGTTGAATAATCGAGCGAAGCGGTACACCACCAGTAGGTAAGGGTAGAAGAAAGCTGCGATGGTTTTTCTTCATTCCTTATTTTATTCCTCAATAGATTTTCTTTGGCAGTCTGCAACTCGTCATCCGTAAAATAATCATTATCGGCCCACAACTTAACCTGTTTCATGGCCTCTTCATAACACGCTTTCATTTTTTGCGGGCTTGGTACAATCAGTGATTGTATGGGTCCCACGTATTTACAGGTTTGATACTGAGCGCCGGCATAGGTTGCCAGTCCTTTGTCTATCACGGCCTGCTGCCACTTGGATGAGTTGAGTGAAAGAATCGCGGAGAAGACATCCGCAGCAATAGTGGCTGCAGAATCATTCCGGCAATCCGGTCCCAGCCATTGAAACATCATATAGGGAGTCTG
>JAOQAL010000831.1 GCA_025963615.1 Chitinophagaceae bacterium
CTCCCGGTAGCGTTGTTCATTTATATCCCATCGGTGACGAACAGTGAAAATAGATATAAATACAACAATAAGAACCAGGGCTATCAGGAGCACTAAAATAAGGGAGGGATCGGCATTGGCCACCATACTGGCCCGTTTGTCCCATCCTGACAAAAGATTTATAAAAATTCCCGCTCCGAGAGCTATTCCCAGGGGCAGCCCATATTGAATATACTTGATAAATCGCCGTTGACGCCCCCTGTTAGCCTCCCAGAAGGCAATAAACCCTTTTTCTTCTTCGTTTAACATAGTGCAAAAGTAAGACTTGACCCAGGGATGTTGTTATGCCGTGCCAAATTGATTATATTGTGTATCGAATAAAATCCAACCACCTTGAAATTAGCGCCTGTATTAGCTCAATACCTTTACACCCATAAAAGGTTAACCCTTCAGGGTATTGGTATGTTTCAATCAAATCCCTCCGTTTACGTAGAAACTACCACCAAAAATTCAAAAGCAATGCCGGCTGAAAGTATCAGCTTTCAAAATGATCCCGCCGCCAAGGAGGATCAGGATCTAATTAAATTCATTTCCGCACAAACGGGTAAAATGAAGGCGCTGGCAATTTCGGATCTTGAATCCTATATTGAATTGATGAAGCAGTTTCTGAATATCGGCAAACCTTTCCAGATTGAAGGTATCGGAACATTGACAAAAATCAGAACCCACGAATACGGATTCGATCAGGGCGATTTACCAAATGAAAGAATTACCGAAATCGTTGAAGCGGAAAAAAGACAAGGTTCATCCAGTGAAGATTCGGCTGTTAGCTTCAGAGACCTGTATAAAAAACACGATAAACCTGGCTTTACACTGAAGAAAGCATCTATCGCCTTTTTATTATTTGGCGGTATCGGATTAGCAATCTGGGGCGGATATGCGCTCTATAGTAAGAACCAACCGATTCCGTCTGCCATAGAAGAAACGCCGGCACAACAGACAATACCTGTACCGGTGACAGACAGTATAAAATATACAGAGAAAAAAGAACAGGATAGTTTACCTCAAAAAGCAGAATCAAACCCGCCTGGATACAAATTTGTTTTTGAGTCAACACCTAATAAAAATAAGGCTATAAAAAGATTTAATTTCCTGAAAAATATAAATTCAGATATTCACCTGGAAACTACCGATTCAAGCCTGTTTAAAATAACGGTAAACCTGAACATCCTTTCTTCTGATACCTTGCGCATTAAAGACTCGCTCAATGCCTGGTATTATGGCAGAAAGGACATATTGGTAAAGATTGAATCAAATAACAACAGCAACCAAAATGTCCCCTGATTCCCAACGTTGGATTAATCATTTAAAACTCACTAAACATATTGAAGGCGGCTATTTCAGCGAGGTTTACCAATCAGCGTTATTGTTAGACAACTCTCAGTTACCCGGAAATTTTACATCCAGCCGTCCTTGCTGTACGAATATCTATTTTTTACTGGAAAAAAATCAGTTTTCGGCATTGCACCGTATAAAATCAGATGAATTATGGCATTTTTACGCGGGGGACCCCTTGATTATTTATGAAATTGATATTTCCGGAAAACTTTCGGAGCATTTGTTAGGACAAAATCCCGAACATCACCAGTTATTTACAAGCATAAAAGCAGGAAGCTGGTTTGGTGCAAGACTGGCCGAAAAGGGCGGATATGCACTGGTGGGTTGTACCGTATCCCCGGGATTTAATTATGCTGATTTTGAGTTAGCTGATAAAGAAACCCTGATCCGGCAATACCCCAGGCACGCCACCCTCATAGCTTCCTTAACCCGATAAAAAAAATGCCAGCTCTTTTAGGAGCGGCATTTGAAGAGGCACCGAGCAGATTCGAACTACTGTGAAAGGTCTTGCGGACCTCTGCCTAGCCACTCGGCCACAGTGCCTTTTTCAAAAAACAATTTTCTGACTGACAAAATACAAATTTTTTCTAAAAATGATAATTTGTATCTGATTATTTCCGGAGGTACCGAACAGATTCGAACTGCCGTAAAAGGTTTTGCAGACCTCTGCCTAGCCACTCGGCCACGGTACCATTTTGACTAAAAGATACCGGGCTAACGGTATCTTTGCTTTTTGAACAGCTGCGAAAATAGGATATTTTTGATAATTCGTTTTCATATAAAAATCCATGAGCCGGATAGCCGAATCAGAACTAGTAATAAATAACCGCGGGGCAATTTACCATCTGGATCTCCGCCCCGAAGAATTGGCCGGAACGGTCATCCTGGTGGGTGATCCCGGGCGGGTCAGACTGGTAAGTAACCATTTTGATAAAATTGAATTCACTGCTCAGCATAGGGAATTCATCGCCCATACCGGGAATATTGGCAAAAAAAGAATTTCCGTTCTTTCTACCGGCATTGGTACCGATAATATTGATATTGTGATGAATGAACTGGATGCCCTCGTCAATATTGATTTTACTACGCGGGAAATAAAAAATGAGATTAGTTCTTTAAACATTATCCGGATCGGCACGTCAGGCTCTTTACAGGCTGATATACCTGTTGATGGGCATGTAGCCGGAACCCATGGGCTGGGTATCGACAACCTTCTTCATTTTTACCGTCTTGAGCAAAATGACCAGGAGAAACAGTTACTACATTCTTTTATAACACAAACACAGTTGCATGGACAATCAGGACAACCTTATATTGCGGGGGCCAGTTCCTTTTTGATAAAACATTTTGTAAAGGATTACCATCATGGTATCACGATTACCTGCCCCGGCTTTTATGGTCCGCAGGGCCGGGTGCTGCGCCTGGGAATACGAAATCCAAACCTGATTGACAACCTGACAAAATTCAGCTTCGGTCAGCACCGAATTACCAATTTTGAAATGGAAACTTCGGCTATTTACAGCCTGGGGAAATTGCTGGGCCATCATTGTCTTTCTTTAAACACGATTGTTGCAAACCGGGTACGGAAGGAGTTTTCGAAAGATGGCATAGCCGCCGTTGAAAAATTGATCCAAAAAGTATTAAACACAATATCTGAAAACATTTAACGCTTAAAGAGCAGAGTTAAGAAATGGAGATAAAATTTTACAAATACCAGGGTACAGGAAACGATTTTGTCATTCTTGACAACCGGAAAAAGGAATATCCTTTTTTAAACACCGCGGCCATCCATTCACTGTGTGACAGGAGATATGGAATTGGTGGGGATGGATTGATGCTCCTGAATGAAAAAAATGGCTATGATTTTGAAATGAAATATTACAATGCTGACGGCGGGGAAAGCAGTATGTGCGGCAATGGCGGGCGTTGCCTGGTAAAATTCGCCTATAACCTCGGTATTCACCGTAGTGTTTATAAATTCCTGGCCAGTGATGGTGAGCATGAAGCCGAAATTGATACCGATGAAACAGTTTCATTAAAGATGAAAGATGTTGACTACGTAAAAAAATTCAAAGGCGATCATTTACTAAATACCGGGTCGCCGCATTATGTAAAAATGGTAAATGATGTAATGAATTTTGATGTTTATAAAAAAGGATACGAAATACGCTACAGTAAGGACTTCGAAAAAGAGGGAATCAATGTAAATTTCGTGGAGCAGTTGAGTGAAGAAGATAAAATAATTGTAAGGACCTATGAACGGGGTGTTGAAGATGAAACTTTTTCCTGCGGAACCGGTGTAACAGCCGCCGCTTTAATCTGCTATCACAACGAAAATGGCTTTAATGAAGTGGAGGTTAAAACACTTGGCGGCGCTCTTAGCGTGGAATATGACCGGGTCGATGAGGGCAGATACGCTAATATTTGGCTGAGTGGTCCTGCGGAGAAAGTATTCGAAGGCGTTATAAGACTGGATATTTAGCATAGCTCAATTGTCAAAAAGTATTGCTCATTTTTTATTTTTGTCAGTTTGAAGCGGCTTAACTTCGCGCCGCATGATTCAGTACTTCCAGAATATTAACCACCAGACCGTAGAAATTGATAAACCCGATAACGGTACTACCTGGGTAAATGTATTGCCTCCCTTGAAACAGGAAGAGTTTACCAGGCTTTCTGAAACACTTGACATTCCGGTCGATTTTCTAACTGACTCCCTGGATATTGATGAAAGATCCCGTTTTGAGGAAGAAAACAATGTAAAACTCATCGTAATTAAGACTCCCACCGAGAACAATTCATTTAATGAAAGTGACGCCTATTACATAACGATCCCGATTTGTATTATTCTTACGCATAACCAGATTGTAACAGTTAATTCATTTGAAAATGGCGCGATAAAAAAATTCCTTAACACCTTTCAGAAACGACACCCTGATAAAAAAAACATGATGGTGCTGAAGATATTTGAGAAAATCACGACCGCTTATATTGAATACCTGAAAGAAATCAACCAGCGCCGTAACATCATGGAGCAGAAGCTCTATGCCAGCAACCGTAATGAAGAACTACTGGAGTTGATGAAAATTCAGAAAAGCCTTGTATATTTTGTCACAGCGCTTCGTTCCAACGAAATGTTGCTGCTTAAAATTGAGCGTACTAATTTCCTGGGACTGAATGAAGAGGAAAAAGAACACCTGCATGATATGATTGTAGATATCTCGCAGGCCCTTGAAATGGCCAATATCTACACCAATATCCTTAGTAGTACGCTGGACGCTTTTGCCAGCATTATCAGTAATAACCTCAATAACGTTTTGAAGCGGCTAACGTCAATAACAATTATTCTTTCACTTCCGGCCCTGGTAACGGGTATATATGGAATGAATGTGCCCATCCCCTATGCCAATTCCCCACACGCATTTTATATCCCTATCATTTTATCGGTAGGTCTGTCTGTGGTTATAAGCTGGTATTTCCTGAAGAAAAAATGGTTTTGATATGTTTACTATCCGTGTTTATGGGATTTTAATCAATGAAAAAAAACAAGTATTGGTAAGTGACGAGTTTATCCGTGGAAGTTATTATACAAAATTTCCAGGAGGCGGATTAGAATTTGGAGAAGGAACCCGGGATTGCCTGAAACGTGAGTTTATGGAAGAAATGAGCCTGAATGTGGAAATCGGTGACCATATCTATACGACTGATTTTTTCCAGCTATCAGCCTTTAACCCGGTAGACCAGATTGTTTCCATTTATTATTTTGCCAAAGCAATGGAAGAAATTAAGGCTCCGCTGAGAACCAAACCGTTTGATTTCGATGAGCAGCAGCTAAGGGTCTATGAAGAAAAGAATGAAACAGAAACTTTTCGCTTTGTTGACTGGCAGGACTTTTCATCTGCAAGCGTTACGCTCCCAATTGATAAGGTAGTTGCGGACCTCGTGAAGAGTTTATAGTTCAGACAAGCTGCGAGTTACAAGATGACCGGCTACGAGCTGCGAGCTTCGAGCTGCAAGCTACAAGACTGATAGTTCTGTCGCTTTCCCCCGGCCTGGAGGTTAAGGATTATTGAAAACCTACGGACTTCGGGCTCTTTTGTTATCAACGACCATAAGTCACAAACCATAAACCACAGACCTTCCTAATTTTTAACTGGTGCGGATGCAGGACCCGGCGTATTAAAATCCAGTTCGTTTTGAGGAACATCCCAGTAATCAAGATAATTGTATTCCATAAAACAGGATGCAGGTGCAGCGTTGGCTTGTGCCGGCACCAATAATTCACCGGGTACCATTACAATTGCACCAACTCTTCCTCCGCCTTGTGAGGCGGGTTCCGTTACACCCCATCTCCTGGCATCATAGAAGGCTGTTCCCCGCAAAAACAAACCAATTCGTCTTTCCTTACGGAATTCTTCCAATGCCTGGGTTTGATTTAAGCCAGTACCCGAAACATTTGCAAGTCCCGAATTCTGGTAGGCTCGAACAGCATCAACCAGACCGAGACCGGCATCAACTTGGTTCATGCGGATCATCGCCTCAGCCTTCATCAATTCATTTTCTTCATAGCTGCATACCCATGGTACAAATCCCTGGTTAGCGCCTGTGGCATACCGGCCGCCGTCTTCAATAAATATGGGATTCCATCTTGTACCAAACTGAAGGCCGCGCCCTCTTTCATTTACTTTTGGAACGTCGAATTGGGCAAAACTGCCCGCAAAACGAGTATCGCCTGGTTTGAAATCCTGGATGATCCGTTCACTCACAAATTCAAATTGTACCACTTCGCCAATCCATGGGTAAGGATGAAAAGCTCCTGCTGATACATCATTCGTACCACTTGGATCCATCCCAAATTTGAAAATATTATCATTCGCCAGGATTCCGGTATTAGCCAAATCAATTACAGCCTGCCAATCTGCCTGCGTCATATCTCTCACTTTTTTATTGACCAGCAGGTTGCGGGCCTGTAAGGTATGTATCTGCCTTTTCCACATATCCGGTGTAACTATTTGCTGGTTATCGTCAAAAGAAGCGACTACCGCCGTCATTACCTCATTGTAATCATCGTTGGCTGTGAGCGAGTTTAAGGTAGTTTCACATTCCGTTAAATTCCTGTTTGCCTCGGTCATAATTTCTGAACGGTGTACAAAATTATCGCTGGTCTTTCCTGGTTCATTGGTAATAACACCCGCCAGGTACATGGAACCAATTCTTGAATAACAATAGCCCTTCCACCACAGAGCCCATGCCTTGAATGTATTCATCTTCGTAGCGGCATCACCGCTGAATTGAAGATCAGGGTTATCTAATGAAATGAGCAATTGATTGCATTGGGCAATCATATAATAACAGGACGACCATTCATATAAAAAGGCATTCCGTTCGCCGGCATCCCTTGAATTAAACCCCTGCAATTGAGTTTTCTGATCAAGGCCATTCGGATTAATAACAATCTGGCCACTGGGCAATGTAATTTTATCGACCTGGTTAACCCACCTTAATGCATAATTACCATAAGGAGTATAACCCTCATCTCCAAGAACGGAATGGAATGCCATGGCAATAAAAAATATATTGGTTACTCCTTCATCGGGGACATTGGCAACCTGTTTCTGTAAAAGGCCGAGCGAAAAATTTTTAAGTCCCGATTCAGTCGCCAGCGAAAGTTCGGGCGTGGGCTCGTTGGGATTGTTTAGCTCCAGGCTTTTTTTCTGACAGCCGTTTGCCGCTAACACAATCACCATAATAAAAGCAACATATTTTTTCATACGAATGATTTTTTTAAAATTCAATGTTTATACCGGCCTGGTAAGAACGAAGATTAGGTATCGCGAAATAGTCAACGCCGATATTTGATCCTGCCCCAAATGTTTGATTTCCCTGACTATCCTGTGCTGACGTAGCTTCCGGATCAAGACCTGAATATTTTGTGAATGTTACCAGATTACGTCCAGATATTGAAATGGCAAGGTTTTTCATCCACTTAACATGCAGCAGGTTTCCAAACTGGTATGTCAGGGTCAGGTCCCGAAGGCGGAAGAAAGATCCGTCTTCAACAAACCATCCTGTGCGCTGAACACTATTGTATAGACTATTGTAGAAATTTACGTAGGCACCTGTCTGACCACCGATCGTAACTTCTTTATCAAAATCTTTATGAATACGATCTCTGTATAACCATTGACGGGTTATGTTATAAATTGAATTACCATGATACCAGTCCCATTGAAAAGAAATATTCAGGTTTTTAAATAAGGTTACGCTATTACTGAAAGACATATTGAATTTCGGATATGCATTTCCAACAATGCTCTGATCATCAGGATCTGTCAGTAGCGCCCTCCTGGTTGTTTTATCTACTACAATTCCATTTACCAATTCATAATTGGCCGCATCAGCCGGATCAATATAGGGTGTCTCCTTATCAGCTCTTGTCTGTGTCAGGCTCGTTAGCGGTGTTACGGCATAAAAATTACCCAGTGGTTGCCCTTGCTTCACCACAAATAAACCGGTAACAAAATCCCTTCCGTTCGCTACTTTGGTAACCAATGTTTTGAATGTACCGAAGCGCACGCCGAGTTGCCAGTTGATATTATTGCTTGTATAAACGTCTGCATCGAGACTAATATCAGCTCCTTTTACTTCCAGGTCAATCAGGTTGTCACGGATCTGCTGTACACCCGTTGACGGTGACAGGTCAACATACTGGATGATATCATTATTGGTTTTTTTCCAGTAAGTGGCCGACAGGCTAATTCTTTGCAACCAGTTTTTCAAGGAGGTTTTAAAAGTGAAATCAGTGCCTACTTCAAATTCTTTTACCTTCTGTACAGCTAAACCAGGATTACCGGCAATATTCTGTAAAAACAATCCCAGGCCGGTACCCAGCTGAACGGTACCCAATGTCGATTGTCTTGCATAATAAGTGCCATCAAACTCATGAGGGGGAACACCGGCGGCACCGTACGCCGCTCTGATCTTCCATTCAATAATGGAAGGTGATTTTATAAGCTCAGAGGGCCTGACATAAACCGTTCCTCTTCCAAAGGTGAAAGCAGTTTTCTGATCACCGAAATCAGAATTATAATCCGAACGGAATCCACCTGTAATACCAAAGAGATTACCATAGTCAATGATCTGGTTAACCAGGTAACCATACGTGATATAGTCGAAGCTTCCGTCACCACTGATCTTGGTACCAGCGGCATTCACGATATAAGGCGGATATTGCGGCAGGTTAACTCCCTGCGAATAAAAAGAATTATAACTATTCTTTCTCCAGTCATAAGAAACCTGCGTGGTAGTTTTTATCGGAATATTGATATTGAAATCTTTTTCAAAATCAGTCCTTATATAGGCGGTGGCAAGGGAATTCTGATACAATGAGTGCGCATAATCCAGTCGTATAGAACCCTGCACCGTTGGCCCCCAGAAACCTTTATCACTTTGCGGTGCATTGACCTGGTTTTTATAAAAATCCGAGTAATCAGAATTCCACCATTCAATACCATATTTATAATCCAGTTCCAGGAAGCGGGATAACTTATAGTTAAGGTTTAAGTTATTCAGGATTCTTGTGTTTTTACTTTTACGCTCATGCCAGTCAGGTTCCGACAAAACATTTAACTGATTTTCATCCCTTGGTCTTACGACGGTGAGATCAGTCCCTGCATATTTTGATTTAAAGTCAATCCATGGAAATGAATTAATAAGCTCAAACCGGTTATTATTAGTCCCGAGAAAAAGAGGATCGGGATTATATAAAATCCTGTCAGTAACGTTATAGCTCCCTGATAAAAGATTTTCATCTTCAAAAATTGTTTGGGTGATATTGCGGAATGTAAATCCTTTAAAAAGCTCGAAACCAAGATTTGCTGAAAGGTTCATCCGGGTAAATTTATTTTTCAGCACATTCTCCTGGTCAAGTCTTGAAAAGGTAAATGAGTAGTCTGATTTATCTCCACCGCCTGAAATGCCCAGTGAATGGCTATAGGTCATAGCTCTGTTATAAGCCTGATTGAGATGATCATACAGCGGAAGAGAAGAAGGATAGGTTTTATCATTCTTTACATCAAAGTTTGTATTAAAATCTTCTTCTGCGGGGTCCGGCCATTGGCCATTCGCATCCGGGGCCAGCAGGGTACCGGATTTATTAAGAATGTTTCCCTGTGCATCGGTAAGAAAGTGATGTTTACTTGCTATCAGGTCCTTACCCAAAATAGCTTTATCCACACTGGCTCTTGAAGACAATGTGATGGATGGTCTTTTATTACGAATCCCTTTTTTTGTAAAAATCTGTATGATACCATTAGCTCCCTGCGCACCATATAACATGCCGGCGGCAGGTCCTTTGGCTACTTCCACCTTTTCAACATTAGCGATATCAAGGCCATTGATATCCGTGACCTGTACACCATCCACCAATATGATTGGTGTAGAAGCGCCCAGTGAATTGACACCCCTTAAAACAATATTTGCTTTGGATCCCGGCTCTCCCGAAGTAGTTTGTATCTGGGCGCCGGCTACTTTACCAATCAACGCCTGGTCAACCGATAAAATAGCGCTTTTGGAAAAATCTTTTTTCCCAACACTCGCTACGTCGATAGAAAGTTTGCGCTTATCCGTGGCAACACCGGTACCCGTAACCACTACTTCTCCCAGTGATTTGGCGTCTACGGTCAATTGAACATTGATGTCGCTTACGCCGGTAACATTTATTTCTTTGGGATCGTAACCAACAGCCGACACTACAAGTACCGCATTGTTATTTACGGTAATAGTAAAGGAACCATCACCGCGGGTAGCAGTTCCGTTTTTATCTCCTTTCACTGCAACAGAAATTCCAGGTAAAGGAATGCCTGCAGGATCGGTAACCTTCCCGGTTACCTGTTTAGTTTGGGCTAGTGCGATCCCTACCCAGCAAAGCAGGCCTATCAGAAAAAAAAATTTTCGCATAGTGGTTTTTTAAGTTTTAGAGATCATGAATAGCAGACAAATCAATCATTGTCCCTGCTATCTGTGACATCGAAACTGAAAAACTTAACGCAGCAATAAGAGGGGATTATTCCAAACCGGGAATTTGAGTTGCTGAAGTATGAAAAATCAAAGCCCGTGAGGCGGGATTGCTGGAGGCTGGATACTTGATGCTGGATACTGGATGCCGGATAACGGCTATCCGGCAGCGGGAATGTTTATGGGTGCATCCTGGTCTTTGCCCATGGCAGCTTGTTTCATTTTATGTGCAAGGTCATGCCCAAGATATTTTTCAATTCTTTTTTCTGCAATGTAAATAACGGGAGTCAGGATTAAAGCCATGCTGGCTTTATAAATATAATTGACCACACCGATAGCCAGAATTTGCTGCCAGGTGAATATTCCGCTGAATGCTATAAATAAAACTATATAGCTATCTACGATCTGGGACACCAGCGTAGACCCTGTAGCCCTGAGCCAGATTTTTTTATTGCCGGTTATCTTCTTTATTTTATGAAAAACATAAACGTCTACCAACTGGCTCACTAAAAATGCAATAAGACTACCAATAATTATCCGCATACCCTGGCCGAACACACCATTAAATGCAACCTGCATATCCGGGATATTGTCAGAAGTCACCCGGCTGGTAATCCAGAAATCTGCCGGCGGCACATGAATGGCGCCATAAAACATAAGAAATGCGTATGAAATTAAAATGATCGCCGTATAACTTATCCGGCGCACCGCCTTAGGGCCAAAATATTCATTTACAATATCAGTCATTATAAATTCCAATGGCCATAACATGACTCCGCATGTCAGGTTAAATGATAACCCACTTTGTCCGAACAACGAAAAATTTGAGGGATGTAATCCGAATAATTTTTCCAGCGAAAATATTTTACCCCCGATGCATTCGGCTATTAAAGCATTACAACAGAAAAAAGCCGTAAACCCTAAAAAAAGTTTAGTTGGTCTGTCTTTAAGAATTGAGTGTATCATTCGTTGGGATGAAAATTGAGATAAAATATATAAAAAATCAGGAGAAATAAAAATAGCAAATTCGCAATGCTTAACCACAAAGGCACCGGGTAAAGTTTTTTCCGGATAATCAACACCAGGAGATAACAAAAGTTAACGCCAGGTATTATAAAAACGCCCAGGAAATAGCCGATGATAACAATAGTGGAAGTAACTGCTTCATCCTGCGACCAGCTGCTGATCTGCAATGAAACAGTTAAAAGGAAAAAAATGCCGCAAATAAAGGCCAGTCTTGACAAAAATAATAGCCAGCGCATGGGACAATTTAGTATAAAATAGCCTTAATTTGCCCAACTTAATACTTAATTTTCTATGAATAAAGGATTGTTCCGAAAGGTTCTGCCTCATCTGATTGCGGTTGTTGTTTTTTTAATTGTTGCAGCAGTTTATTGCAAACCAGCGTTGCAAGGGAAAGTTCTTTCCCAAGGTGATGTAACGCAATGGAAGGGTATGTTTGAAGACATGAGGAAATACAAAGAAACGCATGGGCATTTACCACTCTGGACTAATGGAATGTTCAGCGGTATGCCAGGTTATCAGATTGCGCTGGAACCCTACAATCCTGCCACTACCAGTTATTTTCATGGCCTGTTCAGTCTTTGGCTTCCCAAACCTTTAAACTTCTTTTTTCTTGCCTGTATCTGTTTTTATTTTTTGTCGCAGGTATTAAGGGCCAATCCTTATCTCGGTATCATTGGGGCGCTGGCTTATGCTTATGCTACCTATAACCCTATTATCATTTCGGCCGGGCATGATACTAAAATGATGGCCCTGGGATACATGCCGGCCGTGGTGGGTTCCCTGTTGTTGATCTATGAAAAAAAATATCTTTTGGGTGCGGCGCTCACGGCATTGGTTACCTCATTATTGATTGGCGCCAACCATCCACAGATCACTTTTTATACCTTACTCGTTATTGTCTTTATGTCGGCGGCCTATGCGATAAGATGGATACAACAAAAAGAATTCAGACATCTATTGCTGACTTTCGGTATTGCCATCGGCGCCGGGATTGTAGGTGTTCTGGCTAATGCGGTAAATCTTATAACCACTTATGAATACTCGAAAGAATCCATCCGGGGTGGCAGTGTGCTGGCCGATGCCACAAGCGACCAAACCAAAACAGGGTTAAGTACCGATTATGCACTCAGTTACAGCTTTTATAAAACCGAACCTTTGGTATTGATGTTTCCAAGGATCTATGGCGGAAGCAGTAACACGTTTGAAGTACCGGAAGATAAATCAAAAGCCCTTGATGCTCTGCGTCAAATGCCGCAACAACTGGCGCAACAAATCCAGGGAAATCTTCAATTTTATTGGGGCGGCATTAATCAAGGTACGTCCGGTCCACCG
>JAOQAL010000066.1 GCA_025963615.1 Chitinophagaceae bacterium
TTGGCAAATACTACACCGAGGAACTAAATATCTTTTATAATACTACCGTAAAAAAAGTCTTTGTAGCTCATAATTTCCATCATCGCCCAGTCATAATCATCAAGATGCATGCTGTGGAAGTTTCCAAAAAAAAGAAGGTTTGTTTTTTTATGATGAATATCTTCTTTTGTAAAAGTTCCCTGCGAAACGTTGGGTCGGGTCGCCAACACAGCGAAAATCGTAGCCGCCACGCAAAAAGTAACTAATATAATGGTAGGGATAACCAGGTTCTGATGTTCATCAAGATGGCGGATAAGCAGCGATATAACTACAGAAAGGATAATAGAATTTACCGAGATCATAATGTGCGCCTTGTTGTCCGCCATATGGCTCAGGTTAGCATGGTTCGAGGCCATAATGCGGAAAACGGTGGAGATGCCCCTGTCTGTCTGCTGCTCCTTTCTTTTTTTCTCATTACCAGCTTCCTTCAATTCTTTATTTTCGACGTTGTCTTTGAGTTCTTTGATGATATTGGTATCAACGACAGTCTCATGGATCTCTTTTTTATCCTTTGGCTCATCGGTAGTTTCACCCCTTAACTGCTGTAGATTTTCATCCTGTACCCACTGAAGTTTTTCACGGCCATAGCTGGTAAAATAGCGGTGCTTTTCCAGGAATTCAGCAGTCCGTTTCCGCCATTGCTTTTTTGAAAACTTTTCGCCACTGAGATTGGTAAGTTCTTCCCGCAGCAGTTTACTCTTGGGCCTGAAATCTTTAGTTCCCAGATGAAAAAGATCCGCATCGCAGAGAATTTCTTCAAGAAGATTGACAGGGGATTGCGGCATCCTGGTAGCCCCGATAGCCGATTTTATTTTTTCAATAAATTCCGGTGCTTCCTGATGATTCGTGAGAAATTGTGTTACCAGGCGGATGCTTTCGTCCTCATGTCCTTCCGCCTTGCCGCTGCTGAAGCCGGTATCATGAAACCAGGCGGCTGTTAAAAGAACCATCCGGTCCTCCCCGTTTAACTGGTAGAAATCTGCCATTTTTTCGCAGGCTGCCACCACATCCTGGGTATGCTGCAGGTTATGATAACTGATGCTTTCACTCACTTTGTGATGAAAAATATCAGTTGCCGCATGTCTTATTTCCGATAAATGGACCACCGGGGTTTTGTTCATTTTGATGAGTTGGACTGAGTAAATTTAATTAAAAAGGGATTAAGATGTTTAGAGATATATAATTAACCTGCCGGAAGGTTTATCTGCTTATTTTGCCCAATAAGCCATTTCGGAGCTGTAAGGAAAAGAGCGCCTTCTTATTGAATCCCTAAAAAATTTATGAATTATAATAATAGCCACATTAAACGAAGAATAGTTGCTGTAGACTATTTTGAGCTATTAGACGGTTTTCCTGACACAGAATTTGGTTATCCCAAAGCCATCGTCAAGATATCCCTGATAGCAATGTCATTAAGTTAAGGAGTTTAGCCACGTTGTGGCCTATCCAGCATCTAGTATCCAGCATCTAGCATCCAGTATCTAGAAACGACCAAGTTCTGGAAAGACAATAACCTATTTCCCCAGCAATTTCTCTGTGGTAGTCGTTGAAAGCTCAATTCTTGATTTAGTTTTGCCCGCTTCATCAAAATTGATATCCACCCGCAATGCTTTTAACCCACTAACGCCCTGCAATTCTTCCAGGTCGTATTTTTCGATACCGCCTTTCAATAGTTTCTGGTTTTGTAAAAACTCAATATATTCCAGGTATTCCCCCGCTTCTTTGGCCTGCGAATAAACAATGGCGATTTTACCAGGCTGGGTCAACCTTTCATTGGTGTCTTTTATGCGTACTTTATCAATTCTCTTTTTTACAATTTCATAACGGATATTATAAGCACCGTCTACATCAAATTTTCTTTCTGCAGTACGGAAACTGATTGACAATGGAATACTATGCGCCAGTATCAGTTGCGTGGTTTGTAAAGGAAGCGGCATTTCGTCTTCCATATCATGGGTCAATCTGGCTGCGCGGGCCAATACAGTCAATTGCCATATTTTCATATTGCGAAGGTAAATCTCATCAAATTTTTTACGGGGCGCGATAGACTGCCCGATGTAGATATTAAATTCCACACCATCTGTTACATAGCGTTCAAAATAATGCGGAAATACTTTTTGCGCTGCTGATTGTTCTTTATCGATGAACCTTGCTACAGCATCATTGATCTTGGTTATGCTCTCTTCATATTCTTTCCGGTTGTGGTATATCAGCCCACTCTGCGGATCGAGTGACGCATAGTAGGCATCAATAACGGTTACCAGGGACGGTACCGTAGCTTTAATATGGTTGAAAATTGAAGTGACCTGTCCGGAAAGAAAATCACGAATCTGTATCTCTTCTTCTGATAATAAGGCATCCGATACAGAAGAAATGTATTTATCAATTTTAAATTCAATTTCCTGGAATAACGTGAACTGCATTTCCTTATGGGCTCTTTTAATGATGTCACGGGCCTTTTGCAGTTGTTCTATCAGGTCAAGCTGAATAGAATGTGCTCTTTCTGTTGACGAATTACGGATATCGATAGCACCAAATACGGGAAATACATTGTCAAAAACAATGCGTTCCATTTTTGTTTTGTCATTGGTCTTTTTGCTGATGATATACTTAAGCGCCGCTTCATTGAATTTCCATTCTACAGCCGGTTGCACAACAGTAAACTGTTCCTTGATTACGTTATTAATCGTATTCAGCAATGTTTCAAAGCCTTTTTCAAGAGCCAGGGCAAAGAAGGGGATACCGGGAGTAATCTTATTGATAAGGGTATGCCTGAGTTTCCGCGGCACAGCGGATACTATTTCATGTATACCCAGCAATTCGTGTTCTTTTTTCAGCGGACAAAGTATCAGGCTGCGAACGCCCTGGCTATAATATACCTCCAGGCAGGGATATTCTTCCAGGTCTTTTGCGGAAATTTCTTCAAACACAATGGGATGAGACTCGTCTCCGAATGCACCGATACAAGCTTCGTTAATTTTATCCGCCTCGGATGCCTGATGACAATTTTTATGTAAAAGACTGTTGCTGTTATGATCATTTGAAAATAAATAATGATCGTTTAATTTGTACAAAGGAGTAATGCCTATTTCCACATCTTTAACACCCAACAGACTTTGAATATGGACCTGCATTTTCCGGAATAAGGTCATGTCGGCGAACCCACTGATATCCAGTAAATCATTTTTAATCCTTGAAAGGGTTTCCTGTGCCGTAACGTCATGTACTTTCACGATAGCCATGCCTTCAAACACAAAATTTTCGAGCGGAATAATTTTTCTTAATTCCTCAAGAGGTAACGTGCGGTTTGTTCTATTGCAGACAATATTGTCCGGGACCTCGGGCAATTCACCAATTATATTTACATCAATAAAACGGGCGTCAATGCTTAGTTCAAGATATTTTACAAGTCCTGTCGCCGGATCAGCAAATGGATATACCGTATGCGATGTTTCCGGGGCTTCGTATTTAAAATATTTTTTCAGAATGATGTAATAGGCGAACAGAAATTTTTCTTTACTCAAATCGCGGCCAAGATCATTTTCAGGAACATTCACCTCGCTGGTCCCCGGTTTTACAAACAGGTATTGAAATAACGGGGATGAATAAATAACCTGGAAACGGAAGGGAAAAGAAACCGCGTATAAATTTTCCTGTTCTGAATAGGCGGGCGGGAAAAGTGCAGACAACAAGGTTTCTTCGATTAATTCGCGATGTTGATCTATTAATATCGTGTCATTCTGTGGTTCAAGTAATTCAGGAATCGCATCAAACCGCGCCAGCAGGTTTCCAAATAGTTTTTGGGCCCCCGGTTTATCTTCTTCTACCGCTTTTTTCAAAACAGCGATCAGCGGTTTTAATGAAAAGCGACTCTTGAATGCCGATTCGTCGTAATTCGGGTTAAAAGTATGTTGCATAGCAGCCTCCTTGATCTTTAAAGTTTAATAGACGGTTGAAACTCATTTTTACTTTTTCAGCGTTCACCGTTATCGTGATATATTACGTAAAATTAGATCAGAAGGTTCGAAAATGCTATTTCTCTTAGGCGAGTTGCAGGTGTAGGCCGGTAAATTGCAAGAACTACTTCCTGAATAACAGGTTGAACAACAATGGGCTTTGTTTCAATAAACGGAAATTATCTGTTTTACGGAAATCGGCAGCTCGGCCATTACACCGCGGGGCTCAGCAGTTTTTCATAATATTTACAGGCGGGCCGAAGACCACACTGCCCACATTTTGGAACACGGGCAACACAAATATAACGTCCATGTAAAATGAGCCAGTGATGCGCTTTGTGGATCAATTCTTTGGGAATTTCTTTTATCAGTTGCCGCTCTACGGCCAATGGGGTAGAGGCTGATGCCGGAACCAGTCCAATCCGTTTGCTTACCCTGAAGACATGCGTATCCACAGCCATATTCGGCTGGCCATCGATGACAGAGGTAATCACATTAGCCGTTTTTCTACCTACTCCCGGCAATTGTACCAGTTCCTCCACCGTCATCGGGATTTCCCCTTTAAAACTTTCCATCACTTTATTGGCCATGCCGATAAGATGCTTTGTCTTATTATTAGGGTACGAAATGCTTTTAATAAGGGAAAACAACCCGTCAAAATGGGCTTTACTTAATGCTGCTACATCGGGATACTTTTCAAAAACAGCGGGTGTGGTCATGTTCACTCTCTTATCCGTGCATTGAGCTGAAAGAATCACTGATACCAGCAACTCGTAAGGATTATCATAGATAAGTTCCGTTTCCGCATCTGGTGCATGTTCATTGAAATATTCAATCACAAAACGGTAACGATCTTTGCGGGTCATAGTTGGCAAAGCTAAGAGGTAAAGGAGAAAAAGAGGAAAAGCATCTTTTTTCTCTTAGCCCTCTTAGCAAAAAAAAAGCACCAGTTAAAAAACTGATGCTTACAAATTTGAATTTTTATAAGTTGGTAAAAAGATAATCAGGGTCGTTTAGAATAAATTTCCAAGCCGGAATCTAAGCTTCCTGGTTTGATTTTTCACGGGCGTAATTCAATATGTTTAGCACAACTTCAGTACGTGGCGACTCCGTAATTTTATTGAGTCTTTGCATGGATGTTTTTAAAACATTTAGCTTTTCCCGAAGCGTCCAATCATTTTTGAGAGCCTCTTCTACGGCTTTGGTCATTTCAATAGAGGTTTCATTGTATAAATACAATAACAGATCCTCTGGGGTAAAACTTGGCATAGGCGAAACCATTAATGTCCATTAATAAAAAAATGTCCTTAAAATTTAACTGTCCTTAGGTAGTAGGTGTGGATGTCCGTCCGTATTATAAACGGAAGATAGAATTCATTATTGTATATACCAAGGTCAATTTTCCGATTTTGCGCCTTCAGAGGGGATTATAAAAAGGTCTTCATTGTCCCGTTTCATGTAATACTTTTCACGGGCATATTTTTCAAGGGTGGCAGGGTTTGATTGAAGCTGGTTGAGCTCTTTACGTTCAGCATTTATCAGGGTGGTAAAGTGTTCTTTACTTAGTTGTAAATCATTTAGTTCCTGCCGGCGCTGAGCCTGCGTTAGCAGGTCCTTGCTATCAAAAAACGTGACCCAGGTTATAAAAGCCAGGGATACGATAAAATACTTGTTTTTCAGCCAGGAGGGAAGCATCCCCAAACCCCTCTGAAAGAGGGGCTTGGAAGAGCCAATATGAGATGAAGTATTTTCCATTATAAGAATTTTAGTGTCCGTCCCGGAAAGAAGGATTCAACATAGTTTTTACTTACCAAATTTAATCTTTCCCTTTGGATAAACCGCGGAGCTCCCTAATTGTTCTTCAATTCTTATCAGCTGATTGTACTTCGCTATACGGTCTGTTCTTGAAGCGGAACCTGTTTTTATCTGTCCGCAATTTAAAGCAACCGCTAAGTCTGCAATGGTGGTGTCTTCCGTTTCACCACTACGATGGCTCATGATGGTATTATAACCATTATGCTGCGCCAGGGTTACCGCATTGATGGTTTCTGTAACGGTTCCGATCTGGTTTACTTTCACCAGCAGGCCGTTTGCTATCCCTCTATCAATTCCCTGTTGCAGGCGGATTACATTGGTTACAAATAAATCATCACCTACCAACTGGCATTTACTGCCTACCGTCTCAGATAAATTTTTCCAGCCATCCCAATCATCTTCAGCCATACCATCTTCAATAGACGCAATCGGGTATTGATTCACCCATTTTTCCCAAAACTTCACGAGTTGATCGCTGCTCAATTCTTTGCCACTGCTTTTATGAAACACATATTTTTTCTTTTTCTTGTCCCACAATTCGCTGTTAGCGGCATCCATA
>JAOQAL010000006.1 GCA_025963615.1 Chitinophagaceae bacterium
TTATTAATAAGAAATTAGAGAAGAAAAAGGTAGTGTAACCTTACATTTTTTTTGGAAACCTGCTACCCGCTTCTATTCCAACCCCCAAACAGAAAACTCAAACGAAAAGCTCTTTTTTATTGGGATTCAAACACGGCATCCTTTAAAATGCAATTGAAAGATAACCAGTTATAGAACCTATGCGACGATTTTGCACGTCTCGTACGGGCTACCAAACGTGAATTTGAGCCATCTTTAAACGGATGGCTTTTTTCATGGCTGTTTAGAAAGCTTACCAGTTGCGGGATTTGTTCAAAAAAGGTATTTACTCTTGCCACGGCTTCCGTCCGCCCCAGTAGTGCAAAACCGCCTGTAGCGGTATGGCGTTCATCGCCCTTCTCAAAATGTTTTTCTATTTATTTTGTTGTCTTGGCACCGATTTTATCGCCTAGCTTTTCAAATTCTATGTCATTAGGCTCCCATAGTTCAATTTTATTGCCTTCTATATCCATGATATGAATGAATTTTCCGTAATCAGCCGTTTCAAGTTTGTCCAGGATTGTTACACTGTCTTTTCTAAGCTGATCAATAAGGGCTTCTAGATTTTCAACTCTATAATTAATCATAAAGTCTTTCGTTGAAGGTTCAAAGTATTTCGTTTTTTCAGCAAACGGGCTCCACTGGGTAAAACCTTTTTTTGTAGTATCTGCACCTTGTCTCCACTCAAATACTGCCCCATATTCATTAGTATTTAAACCAAGATGAGTTTGATACCATGCTCTGATTTTTTTGGGATCCTTGCATTTGAAAAAAATGCCGCCAATGCCTGTTGCCCTTTTCAATGGTTGTTCGCCATTATTATTTGTTATCAGAGATTTCAAAGCGAATCCAAGCGCGAATGTGGTGATAAGGCTGAGCGTGATCAATATTCTTTTTTTCATTGTCGATATTTTAAACTTGCGATGGTTGCCAATTACGCTTACCGCAGACAAAGAGAAAAGTATCCGCGATGCCCCTGATAAAGCCCCCGCAGTATGATGTATGTTGCGGGTACTTCTATCTGGTTATTTTTTTAATCGTATTTACTGTTATTATCTCACCCGTTCTTGTTTGTACGATGAACAGATAGCATCATACTTCACACTTAAATATACGCAAGTTTGGATATTTTCTTAGTAGTGAACTTATTCAAACTTTCACCAATTCCTTTAAATCGATTAACAAAAAGTATTTATGTAAGAAAAGCATAGTGCAGGTATACTGCGGTCACCGTTGATACGGGCCGCCATAATTTTGATAAGTGATAACTGGACGTTTCGCAATTTTTAAAAATTAAAACCATGTGCTATGCGCACCACAAAATCGCAAACTTAATCGGATTTCATAGGCCAGAAATTTTATACCGGCATAATTAACTGGACCTGGAGCTAATATTTTTTGACGAACAACTTCGTTTCTTAAAAACAGATTCAAACGCTCGATTGAGAAGCCATAGTTATTCAAAAAATCTGAGCGATGCTGTCGCTCTTCGCTGAAGAAGGAAGTTTTTTTCAAAAATTATAATGGTATATACTTAGATATTGCTAAGAAGTAACTGGACTTAGCTTTTTATTCATAGTTTTATAAAAACCAAATATGCGTTCACCCAGTTTTAATTTTTTTTTTCTAAAACCAATTGCTCTCAGTTTATTTTTATTTCTCTTTTTATTTTCTGCACAATCGCAATTAAGCAATTCTCTGACTTTTGATGGCGTCGACGACCAGGTAACTATTTCCAACCCAGGTATATTTGATTTTACATCAGGAACTGTCGAAGCCTGGGTAAAACCTGGTTCGTTCAATGCAAACAAAGTATTTATTTCAATGCGTACCAGCAGCGGAAACCGTTGGAGTGCTCACCTGAATCAATCAGCTGGAACCATCGGTATCGAGGTTGGCGCCACTTTTAATACGCTTGCCTATACCTTTCAGGCCGGTACATGGTATCATATTGCCCTGGTGATGACTACTGCCAATACCGCTGTATATGTGAACGGTTTGTTTATTGGTAATACAGGCAATGGAATTAATGCTGCTGTTACAGGAAACCCGTTGATCATTGGATCACCTGATGATATGACCTTTCCCGGAGAATGGTTTACCGGCGATATAGACGAAGTACGGGTATGGAGCACAAGCCTCACCCAGGCTCAGATAAAAGAAACCATCTTTAAAGCACCTGCTGCAAATGCCAGTGGCCTGCTGGCCTACTATGCATTTAATGATGGAAGCGGCAGTGCATTAGTTAATTCCTGCACAAACACATCGGGTGTAGATGGCACGCTGGTTAATGGGCCTTTGTGGGCTAACAGTCCTGTGAAATTTGCCGGTAATGCGTTATCGTTTGACGGGACAAATGATTATGTACAAATTCCCTGGTCGGCCTCCCACGATATGAGCAATACGCTTACTGTTGAAGCATGGGTTTATCCTACCAACAATAATTGGCACAATATCCTGATGAAGGGAAATTACGGCTACGGTTTTTCGCTCAGTGGTTTTGGCGGGACTGGCGGCTGTGGTAATTTTGGCAAGTTGGTATTCTGGGACCAGGCTGCGTGTGGTAGCACCATTCGTTCTTCAATTACCTATGCGCTGAATACCTGGCAACATGTGGCCGTTACGGTGGAAGATATCGGTACTCAGTTACGGATCTATTTTTACCTGAATGGTGTGCAGGATGGCCCGTATTTAAGTGGCGCCAGCGCTATCAGCAATGGCGGCGCCAATAAACTATTATATCTTGGAATGCAGGGCGAATGTTTTTGCAACTATTTTTCAGGAAACATGGATGAACTGCGGTTATGGAGTGAAGTGCGCACCCAAGGCCAGATACAGACAGCTATGAATAATGAACTGGATCCCGCGATTCAGCCTAACCTCGTTGCCTATTATACGTTCAACCAGGGCATAGCTGCAGGCACTAATACGGGGTTGCCCACGGTAATTGACCAGAAAGGGAGTAACAATGCTACGCTCACCAATTTTGGCCTAAGCGCTGTCTCTTCCAATTATGTAGCCCAAAAGAGCGGCTTGTTTATATTGCCCTTAGCGTGGCTCAGTTTCACTGCTCAAAAACAAGACGATAAAGTATTACTGAACTGGGGTACAGCCAGCGAGGAGAATACAAAGGATTTTATCATTCAACATAGCCCTGACGGCACTGCCTGGAGTAATGTTGGCAGGATTGCAGCATCTGGCAATAGTAATACATCAAGCTACTACACTTATACCCATACAAACCCAGTCAGTGGTATCAACTATTATCGCATCCAGCAAACAGACCTGGATGATAAAAGAAGCTATAGTGAGATCAGGTCTGTAAAATTTCTTAATGATCATATACCTTTTAGCATTCTTGTGAATCCTGTTACGAATGGATCCATGCAAGTGCAGGTAAATGTTGTTGCTGTTCTTTCGCTATATAATAGCGACGGCAGATTGGTTTGGAGCAGGAAGGCAACACCGGGAATTCAGACTTTTGATATAAGCGCCTATGCAAAAGGAGTATACCTGCTAAAATCGGATAACCATTTGCAGAAAATAGTGGTACAATAACTTGTAAGCCACTGTAAAAATGTAAGATGCAGAATATAAAAATTTAAAAAAGGTAAACAGCGCCTGTGTAAATGTAAAATGAGTGAACAACGGCTGTGTGAAAATCAGATAAACACACTCAATCCCAAATTCAGAATCTAAATAATTCCTGCGGGGCCAATACGACGTCGCAGATTTTTTATGTGGTGCATTTTTGCATTAACCAACGATTACTGAAATAAATCGGCCGGATTCATTTTCAAAAAATCCTGCCACATGATCCCGGAATTACCGACTAGCAAAACCTTATCTGAATTTACCTGCTCGAAAATGTCTGGGCAGCATAATTACTACTCAAATCGGACCGTAGAGTACATACATGAAATCATTTTCTCTGATCTGTCCTGTCCGGGGATTCCCAAAGTAATTTTATAGTTTCTTCCTGTGAGTATCCTATGAGACAGGCCGGTGTCCTTGTGTTGGCACGGTAGCTGCCCTGCGATTCATTTGGACAACTGATCATCCGGGTCCCGGGCATTTCAAGGTGACCAACCGCATCCGTTTGCTTGATCCAGTTGAAAGCATATTTTAACCAATTATTTCGGTAGGCCGCTGACTGAAGGGAAAACCAGGAGATCTCGTCCCATCCCCAAACGAAAAAGGAAGTAGTATCTGCTATATTGGGCGTTTTGCCACGACCAAAATTGTCGAATTCCACGAGATAAGGCAAGTGATCGCAACTCCAGCCGCTGGGTGAAAAGCCACCTTTGCTTTTTGTGTAGATGCCGTCCAGGTAGTTCACCTGCAATTTTCCCTCATACGGTTTTTCAGGGATGGCCTTTATTCGTAAAGGGAATGAATTAAAATCAAGTAAGCTCTTATTGTCCTTTAACATTCCGCCATTGGGAACATGAGCGTCCAGTAAAACCCAATGCCGGCGGGCATGCTTATTTGCATAGTGGCGAATCATACTGATAACTTTCGCCCATGAGCTCTTCTGCGGGTCGTTCATTCCTATCAATTCGACCTGCCCCAGGTGAAACGCTTCGCAACCCAAGTCAATATAAGAACAGGCCAGGAAATAAAACCAAAGCTGTGTTTCCTGTTCACTGATGTCAGGCACGCTGCTTCCCTTTTGCCAGTGATCAACGAATTTGCCCTGTTTGTTCAACATGGCCTCATAGGAAAAATGCCTGGATATTGCTGAAAGACCAAAAGCTTTGAAAACCCATGCCGGGATACTTATTTGGTTAGCCTCTTGTGTAATGATTTCGAACAGGCATCCCTGGAAGATGATGTCAGGATCAAATTCGTGAAGCCTTCTAATGATTGAACGGGCACTGTCCCAGAAAGAAGGTTTGTTTAAAAGACTTTCCCCTCCCCATCGGTAAATTGCCCTGCCAATGAATTTGGCGCCTATATTTTTAACCAGGCGGATATCGTCTGCATGATAGGGATAGAGGCGGCTTCCTTCCGGATTTTCCGGGATCAGCAAGTACACCATCGTGACGGCCCTTTCCAGGTAATTATCAAGTACTTCCCTTGATATACCGTTCTTATCAAACCGGTATGTCTTTTTCTGACCATTGACCAACAGGGGAAACAAAAACCAGGTCATAAAGACAGCTATTATTATTTTCATCAAACGCTTTTTATTGGATAAATAAAATAAACCCGATGCGCCGGGAGCCTGCCATTTTAAAACAAGGGAAATTAACCTTGGCTGCTTAATTAAACATAAATTTCCATTTAGTTCAATTAATCCTGTTGATTCAATAAATGAGAATTTAGTGAAACAATTGGCAAAGGCTTTATCTCTTTTTAGACCGTTGCTATTCAATTAAAGAACGCCGCAGCCGCCGAACTTCACACCAACAACCAATCATAATCCAGTTTTACAAGAGTGCCGTTGCTGTAGATTTCTAATACTGCCAAATGTTTTAGAATGGAGCACCAATGCCGTAAAATAATTCAAGTAAAGGAAATTAAACACGGAATTTCATTTTGTAAAAGGAAAAGAAATTTATTGCTGTTAGCCAAATGAAGAATCCTTTTTATAAAATGATGGATTAGTAAAATAGCAAAGTTTATCAAAATGAAAAAACAAGAGAATTATCAAACAGGGTATGGCCGTTACTACGAGCCGTTGATATTCATCCTGTGCCCCTATAATGGCAACCGCCAACTGCGCGACAACCAGTAACCACAATAAAACCCTAAACAGTAGTACCCTTTTTAATTTGGTCCAATTTATAATAAAATAAATAAGATCGAATATTAAATACAGATAGATTAAACTGAAACCAATGTTAAACCATCTATTTTCAATGATGGCAATAATCTTACTAAAAAACCCTGGCTTGTGTTTGGCGTAATTAGTAAATATATTTCTTCTTGTAAGAGAATATGCGGTCTGGAAAATATTTTTAATATAAAGCCCTGGCTGGTTCCTTATACAGACAGTTACAAATTTTGAAATTCGTTTAGGAGCATAATTTTGATTTATTTTATGAAGCAGGCTCCAGTGACCTCCTCCTGGCTCTGGTTTTCTCAAATAAGTTTCAATTTCCTTCGACAATTCAGTATCGTTGCCATTGTTGTACATTTTTGTATTAATAATAATATTGAGCTGATTGATATTGGTGGAAACTATGGATATCCCATCAAAGCTATTCTCTCTGTCATTTAACTCAGAATAACCGATTATTAATATAATAACAAAACCTGAAGTTAATAACCCAGATAAGCAGAATTTTTTTTCTTCTTTATACAGGATAAACCTTAAAACCCAGAACAAAATCATTACTGGTAAAAGATAAATAAAAGCGGGTCGTAACATCATAGCAAAAAAGACAAATAAAGTGAGCAAAATGGCTTTTATTAATGTTGGTTTTTTAAAATAACTGACAATGAAGCCGATAAATGCAATAATTGAACAGACTGAAAGTGATTCTGTCATAATTACTTTATCATAACTTATTGTTGGTAGCATGAGGCCAAACAACAAGGTGGAAGTCAATATGGCCGGCCGGCTTTTAAAAACGGCATGAACCACATAAAAAAATACAATAATTGATAAAAAGGATAAAATACATTGTGCAATAACAATATTGTCAATCAAATTTTTGTCGCCAAAAAGCCGGATCAAATTGATAAAACAAGGATAAGCCGGCGTTCTCAATCTGTCTATCTGACCCGTAAAAATATTCCCGTGATAACGCAGGTAAGAAGGAGAATCACCAGCTTGTGTATTAAGAAAAAATGAATAGTAAATCAACCTGCAAGCCCCGCACAAAATTAAAATGCCGGGTATATCGCTTGATATAATTTTTTTAAACGCATTATACCATTTTTCTTTAGAAATTATTGATCCTGGCCTGTAAGGTGACTTACCCGTTTTTCTTATCATCATCCACGCATATATTGAAGTAGAAAAAAATGGGCAAGTAAATACGAATACCGTTATAAAGGTTTTGGGAAAATTGACAGACGCCTGAAGTTTGTATAAAGTGATACAGAATTGACTATTTAGTTTTTGTATGGAAGGAATAAAAATACAAAAGCTTCAATAAAAAGGTAAAAAATATATGACATTCTTAATACCCTATCTCCTGCCATCACGCTCCTGGCTACTTAACCAATGCAGGTAAGCAAAAAAAGGCTGATGCGATAAACCGGATAATAGAAGATACTACGGTTTGGATAAAACGAGAGTATATTTTTTAACAACTTTGCGCGCTTTGCCATTCGACAGTAATGGAATCATCTGTGGCGCGGTAAGGGTGAACCGCTCTTTCACCTGTTGTTCAAGGAATGAGCTTTCGGGAGAGCAGGACAAACTATTGATGGCGATTTGACCATCGGGGCCGATCTCATACTCAATAAGCACATAGTAGGTGCCACTCTTGATCTTTTTGGAAGGCAATACCTCTGTTTTCAACGTGCTTGTTAGTGAATCAATATATTCCTTCCAGATCTTATTATTATCTTTCGGAGTGACATTCTCCTTCGCAACGATGCCGGGCGCTGCTGCAGAATCGATTGGGCTAACCAATCCACTCGTTGAAGAATCGCGGCCCGGGGCTATCGATCTCGTTTTTTCGGAGTCAACTGGTTTCTTCCTGCTGGTATCAATTTTCGAAGTCAGGTCATCCCCTTTTCGGATCACAGTACCGGTATCGGTTTTCAGCTTTCCGCTATACAGCGCGTCTTTCAGCGATTGAGCATTCGTAATAACAGAGCTTATCAATATTACAAACAAAAAACACTTTTTCATATTGCAATAATTTAACAATCCAGGTTGGCCATCCCCTTTCGCCCTGCAAGTTAGGGACCAAAGCTGTTAGGATCTTCATAAATGGTGTAATCCCGGCTCAGATTTTTTTGTCACAGATAATTCTATTATTAAAGCGGCAATCAGACTCAATGACTCTTGCTATACCGATGCTGCGGAGCCATCTCAAAGAATACGATACCAATAACGCGTTTAGCCTTTGGCGACGGCATGCAGGCCGGCAGCCATTGAAGCCGATG
>JAOQAL010000079.1 GCA_025963615.1 Chitinophagaceae bacterium
TGATGATGTAATTGCAGGTTGCCTTCCCGGAATGTATTCTGATCATCTGGCCCGCGATGCCAGAGGTCTTTGGTTAAAATCGGTATATCCAACTCATGATTTATAGAACCGGCAATGCCACACATAATCTCACTTTTTAGCAGTTTGTCTTAGTATCCTGCTAAACCATTTCGGGTAAGCCAGACCTGTGCTTCGATAAGACAAAACGAGCACCAGCATATAAAATGGCAAACAAGGAATTTTATACCTGGATAACGCTCCAAAATTGGCCGTGGAAGCACCTACACCCACCGAAAAAATAATTGCAAAAATAAAACACATCAGGATCCTGGGGTCATTGAATATTACTTTTAAAGTGCTGCTCTTTTTTTTTGAAAATATCAGGTGGACCGTCAATAAGAGGAAAAGCAGCGCCTCAAGAGCAGAAAGTACAGCGGCGGCGCTTTTTACTTCCCAGATAAAGGGACGGAAAAAAGTAGCAACAATACTATTTACAATCAATAAAAAAGGATTGGAGGTATTAACGTTATAGTAAGAAGTCTGTTGATTTAGTTGCTGATCCAATGCTTCATAATTACTTCGCTGGTATTCAGCTGACGATACAATATTTTCAAACTGGTACTGCTTTAGTGCATCAGCAGAAGTAAAATATTGTACTAAAAAAAAACTTATGCCGAGCCCCACTGTAAATGTCATCATGGCGAATACCTTCCGCAAAGTTTTATCCTTAATCAGTTTATTGCTCTCCGCAAAGATCCATATCGAAAGTGCAAGTACCAGCACCAGGAAAATATAGGTTTTAATGCTGTATAATAAAAAACCGGCAACAATAAGCCAGAATATGGAACCGGCATATTTTGTTTTTCGTATAAAAATATTAAACACTGCATAAACGATAAACCCCACACAACCAAAACAAATGGTATCCTTTAAGAGGCCCGCGCTCCAGAAACTAACACTCGGCAAAAACAAGATGGCAAGTGCCAGTTCGCGCCTTAAGGCAGGGTAGAAATAATAAAACGTTTTAAACAAACGCAGGGCGCCGCCTAATGCGAAGAAAGCAAAACAGGCGGCAATACAGATGTAACTGTTATTAAAAATTAATGAAGGTATCACCCCTAAACGGGGTATAAAAAAATTCCCGGTAGCCTTCATATAATTGAATGTATAATCAAATACATAGTTATCATACATAAAATAAGGCGCCAGGGGGTTCTCCTTGGTAACAAAAGAAGATTCTATTATTGTATAAGCATTATTCGCATCATCTGACAACGCAGCGCGGAGATCCTTAATACCCTGGTAATAAAGCCCGGTATCGCCGCCTCCAAAATAGAACTCTGTAACAAACGTAAACACCAATACGCAGATAATTTTAAAATAGAATGCCTGGAAATAGAGTTTTCTTACATGCACATCCTTTTGCCCGTTTGCCCTGGACCGAAGTATGACATACAGGAAAATCAGGCAAATGGGAACCAGAAAAAAATCATCAGCCGAAAAAAATTGTATTAGCAGGAATGGAGGCATAATTCGTTAAAGACGGAAATTAAAATGTTAGGACTAAAAATTTAACTGTGCTATTTAAAACGTTTATTTACCCTTAACCAGGAGTTCATTAAAGCAATTCAAATAGGTATCCTTCTGTGATTCCACAGAATATTTTGCAATAACTGTTTGCCTGCTTTCACGTCCTAATTTCTCTCTTGTTTCTTTATTATCAACCAACAACGATATTTTATCAATCCAATCCTGTTCATCAGCAGCCAGGAACCCATTCACTCCATCAGTAATTATCTCACTATTTACGCCTACGGGCGACATTACCGTAGGAATTCCAAGGGCCATATACTGTAATCCCTTCAGCCCACATTTACCTTTTGACCATTCATCATCAGGCAATGGCATAATACCAATATGGAAGGAATTCAATTCTCTTAATTCCTCTTTCTTGTTCCAATCAAGACTAACCAGATTTAATTCTTCATTCTTATATCCCGAGTCTCCAATTACTTTTATCAATAAACGATTTCCATATTTTGCCTGAAGCTTTTTAAGTACCGGTAAAGCATACTTAAAATGCTGTATCGTTGAAAAACTACCGCTCCACCCAATAACTAAAGGCTCGTCATGAAGCCATTGTTTGTCCGGCCTATATTCATTAGTATCAATAGTAGTCGGGATAATAATGACATCCTGATTAAACTGGCCGGCATAATTAGCCAGGTACGCGTTCCCGGCAATTACCCTGTCGGCCATTTTTATAAGTTCCGCCGTTTTATCAGGGTTTTTAAGAAAGGCGAACTTCCTATTGATATCTGAAACGCTCTGCAGCCAGACCGCATCATCAAAATCGAATACCATCTTCGCTTTACTGCGTCTCAGCATTTTCTCAAAGAAAATAGTACCGGTAATAAACGCTTCCCGTTGAATAAATACGATATCATACTCATTCGCCCTGGCACATTGACGGTAGCGCCGGAAAAAACTTTTGACTACGATCCAGGCTTTGTTAATTGCATTTCCTTTCGAATAAAATATTTTGGCTTCACTTCCTGTAAGCAGGTGGGCCAGTTCACAATCATAGCCGTGCAATGACAAATAATCAAAATATTGCTCAAACCTGAAACGTTGTGCGGGAGACCGGTCCTTGACCTGGTTAGCGACAAACAGTATTTTTTTATTCATTGGAGGTGAATGAGTTTAATCTTCCAGCCAGAAGGATGGCAGCTTCTCAGTTAATTCAATATTCTCAAACTTGCCGCTCTTCCTGATTCCAACTGCTTTTGCCCATTCTGACATTTTTTTTAATCCCTCGTTCAGGTCTGTATCGGCCGCCTTTCCGAAAATGCTATACGCTTTACTATGATCGGAATACGCATGCAACACTTCATTCCGCGAAGGTAAGCGCCGCAGCTCCCCCTTTATATTCATCGCGTTCATTACGGCAGTAGCCAATTCAAGGACTGTGTAATTTTTATCCGCCCCGATATTTATCACCTCGTTTAATGCCTTTGGGTTATTTATGCATTGTGCAATATGGGGCGCCAAATCACCAATATAACTGAACGCCCGTGTTTGCATTCCATCACCAAAAACCGAAAGCTGTTTACCTTGCATTAATTGGTTCATAAATATTCCTACCACGTTACGATATCTATCGCCAATATTCTGATATTCTCCATACACATTGTGCGGACGGAAAATCACATAATCCAACCCAAACATTTCGTGGCTTACTTTTAATTCAAGTTCTACCGCATATTTAGCCACGCCATATGGATCTTCCGGAGTAGGTACCAGTTCTTCCCGCATCGGCAGTTGCCCTTTGCCGTAAACAGCGATACTGGAGGTAAACACAAAGCATTTAACCTTATTTCGGATAGATTCATTGATCAGGTTGACACTTCCGATCAGGTTATTGGTATAATTAAACCGTTTGATGAAATGGCTAAGGCCTTCGGCTGCATAAGCAGCCAAATGATACACATAGTCAAATTGCTCGTCTGCGAATAATTTTTGAATAAGTTCATTGTCTAAAATCGAGCCTTCTACAAATTTAGCCCCGGGGTTTACATTTTCCTTAAAGCCGCCGCTAAGATCATCAAGCACTACTACCTGGTGGCCCATGCGGATCAGTTCATTCGTGACATGAGCGCCAATAAAGCCAGCTCCACCGGTTACAAGAGATTTCATAAAAGAATGGTTTTAATTTATAAAAGTTGCGAATATAATGCAGTAAAAGAAAGGAATAGGGTCTTAGCTAGTTTATGGTTCATATTTAAGAACCGGATGTAACGCGTAAATACTTTATGAACCTGAAGAGTTCATAGTAATACGGTTCCCATCTTTAAATGGGTAAGGCCTGATATTTAACTAAAATAATTCCGGTAAACCGCTGAATATCGCTCGACACCCATTGTCAGATCATAATAGGTAAAAGCGGATTGCCTGATATGCTCCTTGTTAATTAGATTAAGCTGGTCCATATTGCTGATCACCCGGTTATAGTCACCATCCTCGAAGGAATGCACCACTAATCCCACACCGGATTCTTCGATTATTTTGCCTGTGTCGCCAACATCATTGCAAATGATGGGTATGCCCATCGCCATGATTTCACCTTGTTTAGTGGGAGATGAAGCCATTTTGGAATAACCATTCTTAATAAAAAAAATGCTCCAGTCACTCAACGAAAGGTAAACAGGAACTTCATTGCGTGAGGCTGGTTGTACGATGATATCGTTAATGTCAGCACCGCATGAATTTGCGGCGTTTAACACAGATTCGAAAGAGCTTTGGGTAATAAAAAGGAATTTGACTTCCGGCAGTTTTTTTTTCAATTGCAAAAAGAAATCAAACATTTCTTTCAAAAGATACCAGCCCCCAAATGACCCCAGATAGGTTATTACCTTGTGCTTCTCGCCGATATTCAATTCCTTTTTTTTAGCCGCGATTATTTCAGGGGTTATTTTTTTGTAGTCAAAATGATTAAGATCTACACAGCATGGTATTACTGTTATTTTATCAGCAGGTACCTTATAACCGTTTATCAGTTCCTGCTCTCCCTTCCATGTCAAGGAAATAATGTGGCGGGCTCTATTAAAATAATCTCTTTCTTTTTTCTTATAGATTTTATAAAACATATTGTGAACCGGGTTTCCCCGGTTCCATTGACCATTGTCTATTCTTTCATCCACCCAGAATCCGCGGATATCAAACAAAAACGGAACCTGATATTTTTTAAGCAATTTTAACCCGGCCCCGGCTGCTATATAACTACGGCAATGGGTGAATAAAAATTGTTCTTTTTTATGAAGCCGTAAAACAGCTTTATTCAACTTCCATATATCGTATAGCTTAGCCAGCACAGGCGGGCGTTTCGAGAAAATCTGCGGTTCCCATTTAATCCCGGAATCATCCAGCAATGACCGGATATAATCCCCATTTTTTTCAAGTTTCTCTTTTTTTTCAAAGCTTAAAATCGTGAATTGGTAGCCGAGTTTTGAAAGACCCTGTAAATAAGGAATTACCTGCGACTGGCCCAGGGGATCTGTCATGCCATCGTAAGAGAGGTAGAGAACTTTTTTCACTTTATTTATTTGTAGCCGCCAGGTAATTTTATAGTGCCCGGAAGACCCTGTTTTACTCCATTTTTCCTTTTCTT
>JAOQAL010000091.1 GCA_025963615.1 Chitinophagaceae bacterium
GAAAGATTATTCTACAAGACAGTTATCTGAAGAAGAAATACTGGCTGACCCGGTTCTGCAATTTGAAAAATGGTGGAATGAAGCAGTAAAATCAGAAATTGACGAAGTGAATGCGATGACTCTGGCAACAGCTTCTTCCGATGGGTTACCTTCTGCAAGGATCGTCCTGCTTAAAGCCTTTGATGAAAAGGGGTTTGTGTTTTTTACGAATTATAAAAGTTTTAAAGGAAATCAATTGGAGGAAAATCCCAAAGCCTGCCTTGTTTTTTTCTGGAAAGAACTTGAACGACAGGTACGCATCACCGGTTTTGTCCAAAAGATCAGCGATAAGGAAAGTGATGTGTATTTTAAGTCCCGCCCGGTTGAAAGCCAGCTTGGAGCAATCGCTTCGCCCCAAAGCCAGGTAATTGAAAACCGGGGCTGGCTGGATGAAAATTATAATAAACTGGCTAAACAAATAAATGAAAAGGACCTGCAAAGACCCGCGCATTGGGGCGGTTATTGTGTGCGGCCTGTCATTATAGAATTCTGGCAGGGCCGCCGCAGCCGGCTACACGACCGGATTCAATATACATTAAATGATAAGGGAAGCTGGAAAATTGAAAGACTAGCCCCCTAATGAATGCCCGCCTCTAGCCTCCAGCCCCCAGCATCCGGCATCCAGTATCCAGCATCTAGTATCCAGCATCCAGCCCCCATCCTCAAAACCAACTTCCGATAAATGCTTCGCTAACCGGCTGTTCCCGTTCTTTTAATTTTCTGCGCCTGCGGGCCACTGTCGCGCGGTGAACAAAAGCGGTAACAATCATTAAAGGCATAAATAGGAAAATCATAGGTGGGATACCCAGGAATGAAATCCATTTGCCACCAAATATTCTACGCATCGGCCTTTTCAGCCTTTCTGCGATTAAATACATACCCGGCACCATAAACAACGTCATAAAGAAAGCAAATGCAAGACCGAAGATAATTGTCCAGCTCAATGGTTTCCAGAAGGCTACATTATCACCACCAAAAAAGATATGTGGGTTTAACTCAGAAAAAAGAGCAACAAAATCGATGTTGAAACCAACGGCAATGGGTATGAAAGCGAGGATGGCCGCTACAGCAGTAAGCAACACCGGTATGATACGGGTTTTACCTGCCTGCACCACCGCCTCTCTGGTTTTTACGCCCCGCGCCCTCAATTCATCGGTAAACTCAATTACAAGAATACCGTTCTTAACAACAATACCCGCCAGGCCAACAATTCCCAACCCGGTCATCAGGCCTGATACTTCCATCCCTGTTATCGAAAAGCCCAGCAAAACGCCAATGATGCTAAATACAATTTCTGTTAAGATAATGACCGGCTTGCTGATGCTGTTGAATTGCGCTACCAATACAAATAATATCAGCATTAATGCAATAGCCAACGCCTTTCCAAGAAAAGCGACGGTTTCAGCCTGTTGCTCTCCTTCCCCTGTTTGCTTAATAGTAACAGAATCTGGTTTTTTATTAAATGCGGCAATATGCTTTGCAAGTTCCTGGTTTACACCCGTAGCATTATATCCTTGCGTTGTTAATACATTAGAACGTAAGGTGATTAACCTTTTTTGATTTTTACGTTTTACACTTCCCAGGGTACTGGTCGGTTCTACTTTTACAACAGAGCCGATAGGGATTGATTTCAATAAGCCCTTGTCAGCCTGGTCCCTGAAGGTAACATTCATGTTAAGCAGGTTCACCAGGTTCTGGCGTTGCAGCTCATTATTGCGCAACTGAATTTTGTATTCATCTTTCCCTTCTTTTACTTTGGAAACTTCTTTACCAAATAGAGCGGTACGGATCTCCTGGCCAATCTGCCCCGAAGAAATACCGGCTATCAAAGCTCGCTCACGGTCAACTGTCAACGTAATCTCGGGATTTTTTAAATCAATATCAATCTTCAACTCTTCAACACCGGGAACTTGTAAAGAATCAAGGTAGTTTTTTAAAGAGCTGGCGGCCTTGATCAAATCATCAAAATTTTCGCTGGCGATTTCTATATTAATGGGCGGATCGGTGGGGGGGCCGCCACTTTCCTGGTCAACACTTATTTCCGCACCCGGAATACCTCTCATTTCAGCCCGTATTTTGTCGAGATAAGGTACGGTAGAAACGCCATGACGCTTTTCAAATTCTACAAAGGATACCTGCACTCTTCCCAACTCACTTCGGGTACTTCTGTCTCCGCTCGCAGGATCGCTCGCGCCAATGGCCACATTGCTGATCACACTTTCTACAATAGGATTTGTTCTGCCGTTATCCGTACCCAATACCTTCGCCACCCTGTTATCGAGCACCCGGGTGATGGAATCGGTATAATCAACATTGGTGCCTACAGGCAGTTTCATGTACACATACACCTGGTTGGGGTCTGCTTTCGGGAAAAACACCACACCCACTCTTCCGGATGAAACGGATGCAATGAATATTACAAACGACAATATCAATAATCCAAAAGTCCCCAGCAATAAATGAACCGGCCTCCATCCATTCAAGGCCCAACGCAATAAACTTTCATAGTGGCCCATGATCCAGGGCAATACCCTGTTCTGAAATGAATGAATGGCGTCATCCAGCACATAACGGTTGAGCAATACCAGCAGCATAAAGAAAATAAGGAAGTTGCCCAGAAAAGTAGCGCCGGCTAAATCCAGTAAAATTCCCGCTCCTATGGCAATCCAAATACCAGGTTTCTTAAAAATGGCGTTTTTAGGTTCTTTTTCGCCCTCGGGATGATTCATAAAATCAACAGCAAAAACCGGGTTCATTATAAAAGCTACAATTAATGAGGCCGCCAATGTAAAGATGAGCATCGTTGGCAGGTAAACCATAAACTTACCAATGATCCCAGGCCAGAAAAGCAGGGGGAAGAAAGGCGCCAGCATCGTCAGCGTTCCTGCAAGAACCGGAACAAATACTTCCCCCGCAGCCATTTTCGCCGACGTGGGAACACTTAATTTCCCATGGCCCTGTATGAATATGCGGTGTGTATTTTCTATTACTACGATAGCGTCATCCACAATAATTCCCAGCCCGAACAGCAGGGCGAATAACACCATAAAATTTAAAGTAACATGCGTGCCGACAATTAAATCCGCCGCCGGCAAAAACACAAAGGCAACGAACATACTTAACGGTACTGAAAGGGCCACGAAAAAAGCATTCGTAACACCCATGAAGAACATAAGGACTATTAAAACAAGTATGAAACCAATTACAATAGAATTAACCAAATCTTTAAAAGAAGACTTGGTCCTGATGCTTTGGTCACCCGTAACCACGGCTTTCAAATCCTTTGGGTACAACACACCTCTTGATTCTTCTACTGCTTTTTTTACAGCCTCACTGGTTTCAATCAGGTTTTCGCCGCTTCGCTTAATGATATTTAAGGTCACTACATTTTTACCATCCAGGCGGGCATAACTTTCTTTTTCTTTGGTTGTGTCTTTAATAACGGCAATATCTTTTAAATAGATAGGAAAGCCATTGGAATTCCTTACAATTATTTGCTGAATGTCAAAAGCCGTTTTTAATTGCCCTTTCAACTGAAGCGTACGTTTCATATTACCTACGTCCAGTAAGCCACCTGACATATCAAGGTTTTCACGTTGCACCGCACTACTGATATCGTCAAACGTAACACCTGAACTCTGCATGCGGTAATTGTCTACGTTTATCTGGAACTCACGTTCCGGTGCCCCCACCACATCAATCCGGTTTATCTGCGATAAATCTTCAAGCCGGTCTTTTAGATCATCGGAAAATTTCTTCAGCTTCTGCAAATCATAATCGCCACTCAGGTTCACATACATGATCGGCAGGTCAGAAAGATTTACTTCCAGCGCGGTAGGCTCCTCGGTAAGATCGGTCGGCAGGTCCTGCTTTGCCTTATCAATGGCATCTTTTACTTTCTGCAATGCTACACTGGTTTTTACATCAGTATCAAACTCAACTGTGATGGCCGAATAATCCTGCAGCGAGGTGCTGGTAAACTTATTAATCTTGGCCCCTGTTATGCCTTTAATTTGTTTTTCTATGGGTCTGGTTACCAGGTTCTCAACATCCTTGGGCGAGTTGCCCACATAAATAGTCTGTACATAAATGGTGGGTATCACAATATCCGGGAACTGCTCTTTGGGAAGAGTTAAAAATTGAAAAATCCCCATCAGGCTCACGAACAACATCACCAGGTAAATGGCTGTTTTATTGTTAATGCTCCACGTAGTAGGCCCAAATTCTTTGAACTTCCCTTTTATGTTTTCAATAACGCTCATACAATTAATTTAAATAATGTTGTAATCATCTTCGTACTTCCGATTCCTGGCTTCTAACTTCACCATCCTATTTAGCATCCGTAGTTATCAATTGACCTTCGTACAAGCTTTGATAGCCATCCGTTATCACCTGGTCACCGGCGGCAAGCCCACTTTTAATTTCCAGCTTATCACCATAAAAATCGCCGGGGACTACTATTTTTTTCTTTGCGGTCATTTTACCATTTTCAGTTACCGCTACCATCACAAATTTGCTTTTCTCGTCACTTTGCAAAGTATTCACCGGAACCGTAATGGTATTGGTAGCGGCATAATCCTGTATTTTAACCAACGCAATCTGGTTGGGATGTAAATCCGGGCTGGCTGGTATCTTTGCTTCTATAAAAAAACTGCGACTGGTAGGATCAATGGACTTACCCACTACGGACACTACCGCGTCAATTGTTTTATTAATATCCGGCAACGATATTTTTACCTGGCTGCCTGCTTTCACTTTCCCGAGATAGTTTTCAGGAATCAGGGCAGTGGCTTTTAAGTTATTGTTATTTACAATTACAATCTGGGAACCGTTAGCTGAATTACCGGTAAACACTTCACCCACTCTGATATTTACTGTTTCAGCAACCCCAGTAACATCGCTCACTACATTGGTGAATTGTAATTGTTCTTTCGTTATTTTTAATTGTTCCTGCGCACTCTTTAACTGGTTTTCTGTTGTTTGTACGTTGTTCTTAGCTGTAATTAACTGTACTTCGGTACCAATATTCTGATCCCACAGATTCTTTTGTTTCATGTACAGGTTTTGCGCATAGGCCAGCTGGGTTTTGATAGTTTCAAGACCCTGTTCGGCTGCTACTACACTTTGTCTTGCAATCGCGTCATCTAATTTCAAAAGAAGCTGTCCTTTTTTTACATTATCACCTCTTTTTACCAAAACCGATTTAACCACGCCACCCACTCCATTGCGCGGAGCGATATAAGAAATATTCTCAGACTCAATCCGGCCTTGAAGGTCTATGTAGTGCGTAAATCCATCCGGCGCGAGTGTGGAGATAGTAACGAGTTTTGGCTTCTCCGCTTTTGCAGCAGCCGTATCTAATTTGAAAATTTCATCTTCCAGGCTTTTCACCTGGCTTTTTAATTTTGCTAATTCCGTTTTCTTGCTGGTAAGCGTCGGATTACCATCTTTGGAACTGCTTCCACAAGCCGTCATTACCAATACGGATACAGTCAGGAAAGACACTCTCAAAATTCGTTGCATATAGTTAAGTTTTGAAGTCATGATTTATTTTAAAGTTTACCGGTTGCTTTCAGGAAATCCACTCTTGCAATGATTGCATTGTACAGTGAATTAATATAGTTCGTCTGTGCTGTTTTTAAATTTGTTTGCGCCTGGGTTATCTCTGTCTGCATCCCGGTGCCTATTTCATATTTCTTTTTTGTCTGTTGATATACATTTTCGGCAAGCTCCATATTCTTTTTTTGATAGTCGAGACTGGCTATGGCGGAGCCATAATTGTTCTGCGCTGTTTGTATTTCATTATCAATATTCAGTTTCAGGGCTTCCTGTTGATTCACAGATTGACGGAGGGAAAGCCTTGCTTTCGCTATTCTCGCGTTGGCGGAAAAACCGCTGAAAATCGGGATGTTAAGATTAAGCGTAAAAGCCGAAATGCCAAACCAATCTCCTTTGCCCGTGAAATCAAATGAATTCCGCTGCGCGTTTTTGTTATAATAACCATTCAATGAAAGCGTAGGTATTTTGCTGAGTTTATACCGGCGTACATTAAATTCAGCCAATTTTATACCCAGGTCGGCATATTGATATTCCTTCCGCTGTGTATAATCGAAATTCGCGGCATCCAGTAGCCCATCTTTTATCTGTTGATCATTTAATGTATCTGTTAACACCAGTGATTCTTTGACCGGCATCCCCATCAGCACTTTAAGACCGAGGTAACCATTGGAAATCTGGTTCAGCACATTGGTCTTTTCTGTTTGCAGGTTGGCAATCTGTACCGTTAGTTTATCAATATCCAGCTTCTCGGCAAAGCCGTTGTCATACATCACTTTGGTATCGTGCTGTAATTTGTTCAGCAGCTCCATGTTCGCATCCAGCAAGTCAATCTGTGTTTTACTAACCACCAGTTGGTAATACACTTTGTAAATATTCGCCTTAATAGCTTCTTCAGTTATTTCGGTATTTTTTTCCTGGAACTTAATTAAGGTGGTCCTTGCCTTCAGCCCCACAAATACCTGCCCGTCAAATAAAATCTGGCTGATGGATACACCCCCCGTAGCCCCCCATTTTACACCGAAGGCGAGTTCTTCAAAGGTGCCAGGCGTACCTCCAAAAAATTCTGCGGGGATAAGACTTACAGGCAACTTCGCATTATAGACCAGTGAACCGCTGGCACTAATCTGCGGATAAGCGCTCCCCGTTACTTCGCGGTTGGTCTGTTCCTGCATCTGTACATCCAGCAAGGCATTTTTTACCTGTACATTATTTTTTTTGGCATAATCAACAGCCTGTTGAATAGAAAATTGATGCACATCTTTATGCAATTCATCCTGTGCCATTCCTGCAAACGGAAGCAAAGCCAGTCCGGTTATCCAAAGCCATTTCTTATTTCCTGCTATCTTCATGGTTAAGTTGTTTTTGTCTTTGTTGAGTATATTTCTGAATCAGTTTGAGTCCTTTAGGTGATACCAGTCCGTATAAAAAATTAAGTGTGATCTCTTCTACAATATCAGCCGCTGTGTTTTTTCCTAATGGAAGCAATTCAGGGTTGAATGTTAAAAAAATGGCAGCGATCCGGAACCTGGTAAGGATATCTTTATTTATCTCGGGCCGGTACAAGCCTTCTTCCACGCCTTTATCAAGATTTTCACGGATAAGCTTATATAAAAATTTATTCTTATGATCACTAATTTTGCTGAAGGCCGATGGATGATATTTCTGCAAATCAAATAGAAGCGTGGGATTCATCATTTTCAGTATCTCCAGTACCATTTCCATGGCTATAAAAAATTCATGAACCGGGTTCTCACTTTTTTCTTTATGTAACCGGCATTCCTCTGTATTGCTTTTTAATTCAATGTCAATTACCGCATCTACCAAGGCATCTTTATCTGTAAAAAAATGATAAATGGTCTTTTTGCTCACGCCAAGCTGGGATGCGATTTCATCCATGCTAATGCTGCGTACACCAAAACGCATAAACATTTCATGGGCCTTCTGTACAATTCGTTCCTGTTGTTCCATAATCTCAGAATTCAGGACACAAAACTACGGAAACTTTTTTCGTTACCAAAGTTTCCGGCCTCTTTTTTATCCCTCCATGACATTTAATTAGATAACAGTTGTTCGTGTCAGCCTTTAGTAATAATACCAGGCACCAGGGTATAAAAATTAAAAACTGTTTATTGAATCGGAGTAAATAAAAGGCGCTGTTATATTTTGAACAATAAAATTTTAGGAAGCAACACAATATATTTCCAGGTGTTGGAGTCAGGCTTTTGCTATTAATTAAACCTATCTTCACCTTAACATTATTCTATGAAATATTATTCATTTGCCATTTCCGGACTCACCCTTTTTACATTGTTTTTGTTGCTGCCAGGCGAAGCGTTACAGGCACAATATGTATCCTACAAAAATGAGGATGGCAGTAATAAGACACCTGAGCAGCGGAAGGCTGAAGAAGCCAGCAACAAACAAAAAAATACTCAATACAAGCCATCCACCTCTTCTACTCCGGGAACAACGACAGAAAAAGAGTCATTAACAAGAGAGGAAAGGTTCAAACAAAGCAGAATTGACCAGGCGAAAAGAGATGCCATCATTAAGAATGTGCCAACTGGTGGCGTTGTATATGACGCGGTTGATTGGGAAGCCGGTGATAATGATTCAAGGAGGGTTCAGTTAAAAGGGAAATGGGGAATGATTGACAAAACGGGCAAGATCATCATCCCGGTACAATACAAAACGCTGGGGCTATTAAAATGTGGAATTTGCCCGGTAAAGGATGAAAAAAATAATGACTGGTATTTTTTGGATAATACCGGGAAGGAAAATTCACCAGACCGTTATACCAACATCAGCGCTACCTCAATATGCTGGGAGGGCGAATTGAATGGTAAATGGGCCTCTGTCTATAAATCGGGTCCGGCGACGCTGGCCTATAATGTAAATGATATCTTTGAAGGGCTTATCGCTGCCAGTATGCAGCGAAAGCGTGGTTTTGTTGACTTAAACGGCAAGATCATCATTCCCCTGGAATACAACCAGGTGCACCCATTTACTAACGGACTGGCCTGCGTGCAAAAAGGCACTGCTTTATTTGATCCCTGGGGCGCTATCAACCCGGAAGGTAAGGTGGTTATACCTATTATATATGAATTTACTTTTAGTTTTGCCAA
>JAOQAL010000100.1 GCA_025963615.1 Chitinophagaceae bacterium
TAACCCGGGCATCTTCGATGGTCAGGCCCGCCACTTTAATGGGGCCGAGTTTTGGGAAACGGATATCGCCCTCGGTAGTTACTTTCAGTTTAGTGGTGTTATCCGACACGCCATAGACATCAATTACCAATTGGTCATTTACACCTATAATATAATTCTGTGGAGTGGCAATTGAGAGATTGGGTTCGAAACTCAGATCTTCATTATCAAAGATCTCCGAAAGAAACACCTGCAGTGTTCCCAGCGAATCCTTCGCTTTTAACGATGGCCCTCTTGTAAGGATCCTGTTCCGAAGAACGTAGCTGTTTGTTTTATTGTTATACGAGGATTGAGAGCTGCCGCCTGCATCAAGCATCGACATTCTTTTCTTTAAAATGACGATCTGGTCCGACGGCAGCCCGGCTTCCCTTGCCCTGGATTCCAGCTCAGCTTCTGAAAGTCCGCTTAATTGATATTTCGCCACCAATTGCATCAACTGCTCATCGCTAAGGTTTTCAATACTCACAGGTAGTTGTGCATTTACCGGCATATAAATACATGCCAGGCTTATAACGACAACAAAAATAATAAAACGCTTCATTACAGGTATTTAGGGGTCAAATATAGTGAACATGTAGTTATATGCTTTTTATTACATCTTAATTATAAGTTGCCGGAACAGCACAACACAGCAATAGCCTTAGCCCTTACATTGTGAAAACATACCCGAAAGGTTTTTAATCAAACTTATAGGCAACCAACGACTTGGTAAGTCCGAAAAACCGCTCTTTGTATATTTTGGCTTGTGGGAAGAGTTGCTGCATTTGTTGCCCGGTAAGTAATTGCACTTCCTGTACCTGGCGCGAGGCTGCTGCCCGGTCATGAATACGGCCAATATGCCCCAGGTTCAGATTTTGTGTGAGCCAAATGCGCGATATAATGGGGAGAAATTGAAAAAAAGGAAAAACCCAATGGGGTTCTATGGGGAAATAATAGTTAGGCGTTTGAATAAAATAGTTTTTACCAACGCGTGCGACTTCATTGGCCATTTTGATCTGGGACGCTTTTGTAAAAAGATGTTCAATCACAGAATTTGAATACACAATATCAAAGGAGTCATCAGCATAAGCAGACAGGTTAATCGCATCCCCTGCCACGCTTACAAAATCCGGGCGTGTAACAGGTTCTTCGGTAAGGTTCAGTAATACAACCTGTATGCCTGTTTCCTCAAAATTCATCATATCCCAATATTGCTGAGTACCCCCGATATCCAATATGCGCAGAGGCTTGGGTAGTTTACTAAGCAGGGAAAGAAAAAAAGCAAATCTTTGCTTTCTAAAACGAACCGATAAGGAATTCAGATCAGTATTATCAGAAAAATTTAGTGACATTGTATGAGTTTTCATGCGGGCGATATTTGAATTAACTCTCCGCTTTTGATTTTCTATTTTTATTATGCCCTTTTAAGCAAATCAACAAATTTTAATGAGTTTTTGTAGCCATAAAACATGAGGCTTGTAAAGAAATGCATTTTTTCAATTAAATATTACAGTATTTTCAATACTTTTGACTCCCTTATGTCAAACCCCCAATTAGACGTATAGCGAAATATAATACTATCTCTTATGTTGATTACAGCTATTATCCTGTTTTTGAGTGCTCTATTGGGAACGATGATATGCATCCGTTCGGTTATAGTGGTGGCCAGGGAAAAACATTTATTTGATGAGCCGTCTGAAGAACGAAAAATACATATTTACAAAACGCCTAATTTAGGTGGGGTAGGCATTTACTGTGCCTTTCTTTTTGCCGTTGCGTTGGTGATCCCTACAGGCATTCTTCCTTATTTCAACAGTTTTGTTGCTGCAAGCCTGATCATTTTTGCCATCGGATTAAAAGACGATTTGGTGGGATTGGGGCCAACGAAAAAATTCCTGGCACAGATTGCGGCCGCGGGTATCATAGCATTTCTTTGAGATATCCGTTTTACAAGTTTTCATGGTCTTTTTGGCGAATGTTAAATCACTTATCCTTTAAGTATATTAATTACTATTCTGATTAATATTTTTATTTATAATGCTATTAATCTTATAGATGGAATAGATGGCCTTGCAGGTTCTCTCGGGCTCCTGGCAAGTGTTACATTTGCCATCTGTTTTTTTCTCATGGGGAGCCAGGGCGATTGTTTGTTAGCAATTGCCTTTTCCGGAGCCCTGATTGGCTTCTTATATTATAATGTCACGCCTGCAAAAACTTTTATGGGCGATACAGGATCACTTTTTGTTGGTTTTATGGTATCGATCTTTTGCGCAAGATTTGTTGAATTAAACAAACTGAACACAAGTCTTTTTAAAGTGGCGCCGGCTATTGCTCTCGCTACCATCATTATTCCGGTGGTCGATACAGTCAGGGTTTTTATGTTTCGCGTGTTAAGAGGACGCTCTCCTTTTGTTGCGGATAGTAATCACCTGCATCACCGTTTTATTAATATGGGGTTCTCGCATATACAAACAACCCTTATTTTGGTAGCTACCAATGCTGTTTTTATTGCCGCTGCATTTTTATTGCAAAATATTGGTAATGCTCAACTTATTAGCTTTCTGATTTTTCTTGCAATAATGATCAATTTCCTATTTTGGAATCTTTCTAAAAAGGAAAAAAGACAGGCCGAAGTTTTGCCTATACAAGAAAAGAACGAGTTATCGCTCGAGCAAAAAAGATAGATCTACAGGCGGGTTCTAATACCTTACCATTCAATTTCATTTAGAAGGCACCTTGTTAATGATGGCGTTAACAGGCAATGTTTTAAATACCTTATTGATTAGTCTTGATTCTGAAAATAGTATCTGCCAGCCAGTAAGGAATAAAATAAAAATATCTGTTTTGAAAGATTGATGATGTAAATACCACATTTCAAGGTCTCCTTTATATTGGGCAATTACAGTATTATAAAAAACTTTGGGATCGCCTTCACATTCTGTCATGAGCTTTTCTTCATCGCGAAATACTACTGATCCTATTCCAGTTATTCCCGGGCGTACTTTATAAATATTGGCTTTTACATGATCGGAGTACGGCTCAAAAGTTTTATCCACCAATGGTCTTGGACCTACAAAACTCATGTCGCCTTTCAGAACATTTAATATTTGTGGCAGTTCATTTAGTTTGGTTTTCCGCAAAAAATTGCCCATAGGAGTAACTCTCGGATCCTTGCGCAAAGTAATCAACCCAGTACCGATATTGGGACTGTCTTTGAGCATAGTGGCAAACTTAATAATATTGAAGATCCGGTTGTTATAACCAATGCGCTTCTGGTAATAAAATATGTATCCTTCTCCCGTAAACCGGAGCAATGGAAAAAGTATGATAAACAGGGGCAGCAGTAAAAATAATATAAATAAAGAAAAGAAAATGTCAAAGAAACGCTTGATTACCGGGTACATATATCTACATTTTTTTATCCAGACCAAGCCCGGTTTCTATGTGATCAAATTCAGGTATGTTTTTTTTCAGCCAGAGAACGATATCTTCTTTTGATGTATCGGGTTTATTTAACAATGCTTGCAATTCTCCAATAATGGTACTGAATGCAGAAACTTTATAAGCCGGTGTTTTCGTTATTACACCCAAAGCCTGGTATCTGCTCAGAGAATAGGTCTCGTCATCGGTATAAAATTCTTCGTATAATTTTTCCCCCGATGTATCGGTTTTAA
>JAOQAL010000112.1 GCA_025963615.1 Chitinophagaceae bacterium
AATTAAATGCGGGATTGAATTGCCAAATAATATATCCCAGCAGCAACACAAGCAGCAAGGCTGCGGTTCCGATATTACCCAGGAAATCGGTAAGCCAGTCAACAATAGATTTGCCAATACCACCACCAAAAGGAAACGTAGTGCCATAACAAATAAATGCCAGTGACACGGATAAAATCAGCAAACCCGCTGTAACGTATTTAAAATTCCGTTTTACAGAAAATACTTTTCGCGCAAAAAGAAGGTTGGTGCCCACAACAAAAAAGAAAGTGCAGAATAATAATGACGCGACCCCAAAACCTTTCCAGATAAATACATGGGAAACAAAAGCGCCTAGCCTGCCCAGCAGGTTATTTACCTTCACATCACCATCAAAAAGAACGGAAGATCCCCGGCGGAAAACATAACTTTGGTCTTCCTTCCAGGTAGAAAAATAGGAAAGAAAAGAAATAACAAGGAAAACGGCAATCAGCAAAAAAACAGTACCTGTTATCTTCCGGGTACGTTCATCTTTTGCCAACTGTTTCAGGTTCACCTTTTCGACTTTCTCAGGTTTCAGATTTTGCGGGCCTGGTTTTTCCGGTTTGGTCTTTTTCAGCTTTTTGGCCATGGACGCAAAGATAATAAGAAAGCGTTGAGCTTCCAGAGCCCGGTTCTTCCTGAAATTTCTATCTGCAGGATACCGCTGAGCAGGATCATTTGTTGTTTATCAGTTCCCCGGTCACTCAGGTCATTTATTATTCAGCAGGAGCCTGTTCCTGATAGTTAACCCTTCCCGGGGCTGAATTAAGATAAAGCGCCACACCCTAAATACAAAGCTGAAATCTTACATTTGATAACATTCATGGAGGGCTTAACAGCGATGAAACCAAACTCTGCTTATTTGACCAGCTACGGGCATAAAATCATGTTGATTTTCCTGAAGGCCTTTCTTTTTATTCTTCCCTTAAAAATAGTTGCTCAACCGGGTTCACCACTGTTTTATTACGATATCGCCAGCGTAAAACTCGCAGACACTATAACCTATAACATGGAATTGGCTTTTCTTTCCCCCGATTCTTCTTTACTAAAATACTACCCTGACCTGAATTTTACCAGGCTTAACGCCGATAAGGAAAAGGTAAGTGATGGAAATGTTTCCAAACAATGCGTCATCCGCTTTAAAGTTTTCAATTCAGCCGATACAACAAAAGCGGTCTATTTTTTTCCGGGGTTTTATTTTAACAGCATTGAGCTTTATAAAGAAGAAGCCGGCGGGTTAAAAATTTTACCGCGAATAGTTCCTGACAACCCGGATAGCATCGGGTACCGGTATTTCAGGTTGCCCGGAAAAGATTCCGCAACGATAATAGCCGGGCTAAAATTGGAAAAAACTTATAATAATATTATAAGCCCCCGTCTGGTATATGAGCTTTATCTTCCGGCTTATGTATCGGAGGTACATAATGCGACCAACGACATCGACATGGTTACCTACCTGATTTGCGGGCTGTTCCTGATGATGACCTTGTTTTCCCTTGCCAACTATTTATCAGGCAGCGATAATGAATTTTTGTATTACGCATTGTACGGCATCATGCTGGGCAGCATGTTATTTATAAAATCATTCTATAACAACCATGCGAATACGAGGAATTATTTTATAGAATCCTACCTGGATTTTATTATGCAAACAGTTGGAATAATTTTTTACCTCCTGTTTATGCAACGCTTTATTGATACCCGCGCCAAACATCCCTTTCTTCACCAACTTTTTAAATCCGGGATCTTTGTGTTGATAGGGTCCATCGCATTATTTACAGGATTTCATTTCTTTAGCGATAATTTTTCTGTTAAAAACGGCATTGAAACATTTACCAAGGTTGGCCTCATGTTATTATTAATTCCTGCGGTCATCATGTATGGAATTAAAAACCGGCAGGATAAAATATTACGGTTTATCGTTTGGGGCAATCTCTGCATGTTGGTATTTGCTTTTATATCACAAGCCCTGATCCTGTTCGGAAAATTTCCAAAAACAGTACCGGCCTTGCTAAGCAATTCTTTATTTTATTATGAAATAGGCCTGTTGCTTGAATTTATTTTCTTCATGATAGCACTTAGTTATAAAAACCGCATCCAGTTGATTCACCAGATCCGGGAGAGAGAGCAATTGAAAACCGAAAATCAAATGAAGGAATACGAAAAAGAACTGGCTGTTTTTAAGGCCCAACAGGAAGAAAGAGACCGTATTTCCGCCGACATGCACGATGAGCTGGGTTCAGGAATGACAGCCATCCGGCTCATGAGTGAAATAGCAAAAAATAAAATGAAAGGGGATGTACCTAAAGAAATTGAAAAAATATCCGAGTCGGCCAATGATGTTCTCAATAAGATGAATGCAATTATCTGGACGATGAACAGTGGCAACGACACGGTCGACAACCTTGTTTCCTATATCCGGGCCTATTCACAGGAGTATTTTGAAAACACGTCCATCGAATGTAAAATCAATACACCCGAACAGATCAGGCACCAGGAAATGAGTGGCGATAAACGACGCAATATTTTTCTTTGTGTAAAAGAAACACTGAATAACGCGTTAAAACATTCCCGGGCCGGTGAAATAATAATAGATATTGAATTCAATACCGCCCTGAAAATCCGCATTGCCGATAATGGCGTGGGAATTGATATGAATAAATTGCGGCAGTTTGGCAACGGGGTTCAAAATATGAAACGCCGGATGTCAACCATCGGAGGGGATATAAAAATAGTAAATGAAAGAGGAACCGTTACAACCTTTGAACTTCCCCTGGATTAATTTCCCTTCCTGATTCCTGCAAAAAGAAAAAGCCATCCCGCAATAAAAAATAATCCACCAAAAGGCGTAATGATCCCAAGGCCATTTAAGCCGATGGTATCAGTAGCTTTTAACGCAGTCAAAAGATATAGTGATCCGGAAAAAAGAAGGATCCCCAGCAGGAAACAAAAGCCTGACCATTTTATAAATTTATCCTGAAAGCGTTCTGCTATAATTCCTACAGCCAGTAACGCCAGGGCATGCAGCATTTGGTACTGAACACCTGTTTGAAATGTATTCACCGTTTCAGGAGGCACTATTTGTTTTAACCCATGTGCGCCAAAAGCCCCTAAGGCCACTGCGATAGCGGCGGTTAATGCGCCGGTTAATAAATAACGCTTATGCATGAAATATTTTTTCAACGATTTTTTCCACTTCCACCTCCTCTTCATCCATCACCAGGCTGGCCTGTTCATAATAAATTTTCCGGTCAGAATATTTTTTAGCGATATAAGCTCTTAACTGTTCACTGGTAAGTTCTTTTATTAAAGGACGCTTTTCTTTTTCATTAATCAAGCGCTTATATAATGTATCGAGCGAGGTATTGAGCCATATGGACATACCTACTTTATTCATGTAGTCAATATTATTATAGTAGCAGGGGGTTCCTCCGCCACAAGCCATTACAAAATTCTCATGGTACTCACCAATAATATGCAGCACATCTTTCTCAAGCAGCCTGAAATACTCTTCCCCCTGTGTTGCAAAAATCTCGTTGATTGTTTTTCCGTCATGCGCAACAATCTCCTCGTCAAGATCAAAAAAAGGTATCCCCAGTTTTTCACTCAGTTGCTTCCCGGAGTGGGTTTTGCCGGTGCCCATAAAACCGATAAAGAAGATTTTCATAACGTGACCTCCAAGCCTCTCCGCCAACTGGCGCAAGGCTTACCACTCACCGCCCTGACGATTGCAAGTGGACTATTAAGTATAAGAATATCGATCATCATAAATAAGGTTCCCATGGCCTGAATCAATTTGAAACCCTTCCGGTAGATCGGAAGGCCTTATTTAAACGCATTGAATCCAGTTACGTCCATTCCTGTAATCAGCAAATGAATATCATGAGTCCCTTCATACGTAATCACGCTTTCAAGGTTCATCATGTGCCGCATCACGGAGTATTCACCGGTAATACCCATACCGCCGAGCATTTGCCGCGCATCCCGGCAGATATTGGCAGCTATTTCACAACCATTTCTTTTAGCCATACTAACCTGTTGCGGTGTTACTTTTCCTTCATTCATCAGCACACCCAGGCGCCAGTTTAATAATTGTGCTTTGGTGATTTCTGTAATCATCTCTGCCAATTTCTTCTGCTGCAATTGAAATGCACCGATCGGTTTATCAAATTGAATTCTTTCTTTGGAATAACGCAGGGCCGTATCATAGCAATCCATCGCAGCACCGATAACACCCCAGGCAATGCCATAACGGGCCTTGGTCAAGCAACCCAACGGACCTTTCAATCCTTTTACACCCGGAAAAATATTTTCTTTAGGCACTTTTACATTATCAAAAACCAATTCCCCCGTGGCAGATGCCCGTAAACTCCATTTACCATGGGTGGTGGGCGTAGTAAAACCTTCCATACCTCTTTCGACCACCAATCCTGTGATCTCACCTTCTTCATCCCGTGCCCAAACTACAGCTACCTGTGAAAATGGCGCATTGCTGATCCACATTTTGGCACCATTCAAAATAACATGATCTCCCGCATCCTTTATATTCGTCAGCATGCTGGAAGGATCACTGCCATGATCCGGTTCTGTCAATCCAAAACAACCTAACCATTCCCCACTGGCCAGCTTTGGCAAATATTTTTTACGCTGCTCTTCACTGCCATAGGCATAAATAGGATACATCACCAGTGACCCCTGAACCGAGGCCGTTGAACGAACGCCGCTATCTCCACGTTCCAATTCCTGCATCATCAATCCATAGGAAATATAATCCAATCCGCCACCACCATATTCAACTGGTATCACCGGACCAAAACAACCCAGGTCGCCTAATTGCTTCACAATCTGCCTCGGAAATTCCGCCCGCTGGGCATAATCTTCAATGATGGGAGATATTTCTTTCTTCACATAATTACGCACCGATTCACGAACAAGTTTATGCTCCTCTGTCAATAATTCATCTACATTAAAATAATCAGGGCTGACAAAAAGGTCTGTGCGGGCCGCCATTGTTATTTAAGATTTTAGCTGCGGCAAAGGTATTAGAAAGTTTGTAGTTTATGGTTTGTGGTTAATTGTTTCTACGGCGGGCTTTTTCGCCCGGGTTATTTCCGGCTACATCGCATGCATGGGCTCCTCATCGCTATTCAGAAACAAACAACCAGAAAAATAATACCTTGGGCTAAATTTCAGCAGCATGAAAAAAATAATAAACTTTTTTATTATCGTTTTCCTATTCAGTCAATCGTCTTTAGTTGCTCAGCAGCATAAAACTGAAAAACCTGGAGACGCAATCAGCCCATATTGGTTTGTCATGTTGAAGAAAGGAACCACCCGTTCACAGGATTCAACAAGTGCCGCTAAAATACAGGAAGGACATATGGCTAATATCAACAGGCTTTATAACGAAGGTCAATTAAAAGTAGCCGGCCCGTTTGGTGATGATGCTGACTGGCTTGGCATTTTTATTTTTGATGCCGCAGCAACGGGGTGTCAGACAAAAGATGATGTAGAAAAACTATTAAAAACAGATCCTGCGGTGGCTGCTGGCCGTTTGACCTATGAAATTCATCCGTGGTGGACATCGCCGACAGGAAGTTTTAAACATGGGAAACCAGTAAAGGAATAATTTCGGAGTAATATTATTTCACCCCAAACTCCTGAGTCCAGTAATTGCCATCTCTTCCAATGCCCATATCTTTAAAATTGACGCTCATTATATTTTTGCAATGACCTTCGCTATTCAGCCAACCATCCACAACAGCCTGCTCGCTTGTATAGCCACTGGCAATATTTTCACCATAGGACTGCCAGGTATAACCGGCTACTGTTATTCTTTGTCCCGGATCCGAATTATCAAGGCCCGTATGACTGAAATAATTA
>JAOQAL010000012.1 GCA_025963615.1 Chitinophagaceae bacterium
CAATGCGAAAGAAAATAAAACGAAATATATCGCCAACGCACAGTTTTCGCAGTATATACGCCTGGAAGGCGAAGTGCGCAATTACACACCCATTTCATCCTCCTCGCTTTGGGCAAACCGTATCATAGTGGGATTTGGCTATCCCTATGGAAACTCATTGCAACTTCCTTTTATCAAACAATTTTTTGTTGGCGGCAATAACAGTATCCGTGCATTCCGCAGTCGTTCTGTTGGACCGGGCACTTACCAGGCACCAGTACAACTCAATTTTTTACCGGATCAATCGGGGGATATAAAACTTGAATTAAATACGGAGCTGAGGGCGAAACTTTTCAGCATTGTGAATTGGGCTATTTTCGTAGATGCCGGTAATGACTGGTTATACAATGCCGACAGCTCCAAACCAGGTGGAAAATTCAGTAATCAATTTTTAAAAGAATTAGCTGTAGGAACCGGCGTTGGTCTGCGTTTTGATATTACATTCCTGGTATTGCGTATTGATGCAGCCTTTCCATTGCGTAAGCCCTGGCTGCCCGATGGGCAACGATGGGTAATAAACCAGGTAAATTTTGGAGACCCAGCCTGGCGAAAAGAAAATATCGTAATTAATCTTGCCATCGGGTATCCATTTTAAAACTATAAATTATGGGAATACAACTAAAATTAGAAGCTCCCTGGGATGAAGTGAAAGAAAACATGAAAGAGAATTCAATTGAGCTGACCGATGCCGACCTTGTATATGAACCCGGAAAAGAAGAAGAATTACTAAACCGGCTTGCAAAGAAAATGAACAGAACCCCACAACAAATAAAAATCCTTATTGAAAGCATCTCATCAAATAAAGGACGGGCTTCCTGACATTGACTTCTGTTCATTCATTCCTCTGCAATATAGACCCGGCACAACCGTCCAGACCACATTTTCTTCCTGGCAATCCGAAGGAATAGTTTTTGTAATTGTTCGGTATGACAGATTAAACGCCGTTATACTCATCTGTCATCAGTCTAACAGGGAGTTTTCCAAACAAAAAGACACTGTGGAGAAAGCTCTACACAGTGTGCATCATTTTTAACCATAAAAAATCAAATTATGAAGACGCTTGGAATTGTACTAATTGTCATCGGGATCTTAATGCTTATTTTCCGCGGCTTTAGTTTTACTAAAGAAAAAAAAGTCGTTGATTTGGGCCCGGTAGAAATAAATAAAAAGGAAAAGCATGGTGTCGGCTGGCCGGTATATGCCGGCGGCATTGCATTATGTGCTGGCGTCATCGTATTGGTGGCAGGAAGAAAAGGAAACGGATAGTCGATGCTGGATGCTAGATGCTAGTATCCAGCATCTAGCATCCAGCATCTTTCTTCAATCCTCACCTATATTCAAAAAGCCTTAACCTATCATTATTCATCCCCACCAACAGCCCTTTTTTGTGGTTGGCCAATTTAACCGGTTGAATACTTCTCACCTCACCACTTACCGGTTCAAAAGATAATGGCAGTGGCATGATCGGTTTAAAAGATCCCTGCGCGTCGGCCAGGGCTACTGCTAATGCCATAGCATCATACCGGCCTTCATAAGGAGTGGTACCAAAGAAATTACCCCCGGCCATGATATCTTTTTTCCCATCCCCATTGTAATCATTTACGTTAAAAGAAAATATGGGCGCATATTGAAACGAGGCCGGCAATTGGGTTGCGGTGTAATGGCCTTTGCCATCATTCATAAGCACCACCGAAGCAAAAGTGGATGCGGTAAAAACAGTTGCGTGATCCAGTTTTTTGTCAAATATTCTTTCTACGGTTAGGCCCGCCATTTCACCATACCTTAAAAACTCTTTCTTGAGATAAGGCAACTGCTTTTCAAGATCTTCCTTATTTAAAAAAGGGTAATATTTTTTTTCCTTAGCCACGGCCAGTATCTGCACATCGCGGCCCGTTCCACTGATATCGGTGCTAAACATTTTTAACGGGTATTCAGCACTCGCAGTAAGCTTGCTGTTGAGCCCATAATTGCCTAACAATATATCATCAAAACCATCCCCATTCAGGTCAGCCATTTTAGCGCAACACCACCATCCTTTTAAATCCTGGTCATCGCCCGTTAAAGCCGTTTTCTTTAACACACCGTGATCGTTCTTAAATAACACCGGCTGCATCCATTCGCCAACCACCAGCAGATCGGGCCATCCATCTTTATCAATGTCTGTCCAACCAGCATCTGTGACCATTCCAAGATGCTCCAGGCTTTTTGCCATATCCGTTTCAGCGAAACTGAATTTCCCTTTGCCATCATTAATCAGAAGATAAGATGGGGGCACCTTACCATAGTTCCTGGAAATGGATCTGCCGCCCACAAAAATATCCAGGTCTCCGTCATGATCCACATCGGCCACACAGGCAACTGATTTGTTTTCATACATAGCAGGCAGGTTATCGGAAAAGGTAAAATGCCCTTTTCCGTCATTCATATACAACTTGTCATTTAATAAGGAGGTAATTCCAGTATAAATATTTCCTCCACTGACAACGTATAAATCCAGGTCACCATCATTATCAGCATCAAAAAAAACAGCATTTACTTCTTCGCAGGCTTTGTCTTTTACAAACGCAGTCGTATCTTCTGACGGTTTGAAACTCCCGTTTTTTTGCTGTAAAAAAATCGCCCCGGCCTGATTTTTAGCACCGCAAACAAAAAAATCTTCCAGCCCATCTTTATTCACATCTCCCACGGCTACTTTAGGACCCTGCGTTGATAGTTCGTGTGGGATGAACCATTGATCATTAAAATCAAAATAATTGTCTTCGGTATGCTTAAAATTATTACCCAACTGCATCGTAATATCAGT
>JAOQAL010000158.1 GCA_025963615.1 Chitinophagaceae bacterium
CATTAAAAAAACGAAATGAAATGCTTTATGGGGAGCGGGATATTATCCTGGGATTACGGATCCCGGATTATTTCAATTGATGCCCGAACTGGTTGGTTTAGAAAATTGGGATATCTCAATTAATCTATTCCTTATAATTTCTTTCACCGAACAGTAAACTGCCGATCCTGACCAAGGTGGTACCTTCTTCGATTGCAATTTTATAATCGCCGCTCATGCCCATGGAGAGGGTGGTGAATTTATAACCGGCAGCCGGGCGCTGGCTGTATTTTCTAAATAGTTTATTCAGGTATTGAAATTCATTCCGCACTTTAGTGAGGTCATCTGTAAAAGAAGCCATGCCCATTAATCCGGCCAGTTCTACATTTTCCAATTCACTTACCGTATTGGAATCTACCTTTAATAGTTCCTCCAGTTCCTCTTCATTAAACCCGAACTTGGTTTCTTCCTGCGCAATATGGACCTGCAAAAGGCATTTAATAACATGATTGTTTCCCGCAGCCTGTTTATTTATTTCTTTTAATAATTTTAAACTATCCACACCGTGAACTAAATGGACAAACGAAGCGATATTTTTAACTTTATTGCTCTGTAAATGCCCAATAAAATGCCACCGGATATCTTTTGGCAACCGGGCTTCTTTATCTACCAGTTCCTGGACATAGTTTTCACCAAAATCCCGTTGCCCGGCATCATACAATTCCTGTATATCGGAAACAGGTTTGGTTTTGGCAACTGCTACAAGAACTATGTTCTCAGACCGCAACGCTGCTGATATCTGCTGATAAGCTTCTTTATTTACTGGCATATATAAAAAACAAAAGTAGCAAAGCTGCTACGAACCCGCTTCCCGGCCATCAGGTATAAAAAAAGGCCGCTGCTAAAAGCTAACGATTAATGACCAATAACCCTGCTTTTATTTTAAGATGCCCCTGCTTATCACGATCCGTTGTACTTCACTGGTGCCTTCATAAATCTGTGTAATCTTGGCATCACGCATCAATCTTTCCACGTGATATTCTTTTACATATCCGTAACCTCCGTGGATCTGCACCGCTTCGGTGGTTGTCCACATGGCCGTTTCACTGGAATATACTTTTGCCATGGAAGAACTTAATGCATAATCAATGCCCATATCTTTCTCCCAGGCAGCTTTCATGCAAAGTAAGCGGGATGCTTCAATGCGTGTAGCCATATCCGCTAGTTTAAAAGCGATAATCTGGTGGTTCATGATTTCTGTACCGAAAGCCTTTCTCGTTTTTGAATATTTTAAAGCCAGTTCATAAGCGCCAGCGGCTATCCCGAGGGCCTGGGAGGCAATACCAATGCGTCCTCCGGCAAGGGTTTTCATGGCAAATGTAAAGCCGGATCCCTCGTTACCCACCTGGTTCTCTTTCGGTACTTTTACATCGGTAAACATCACGGTGCAGGTATCACTGCCACGGATTCCTAATTTATTTTCCTTGGCCGCTACCGTTACCCCCGGCCAGTTTTTTTCAACGATCAATGTATTAATGCCCCGGGAACCTTTTGAACGGTCTGTTTGCGCTATCACGAGGTAAACCGATGCCGTGCCCCCATTTGTAATCCAATTTTTTGTTCCGTTTAACAGGTAATGATCGCCTTTGTCTTCTGCAATAGTTTTTTGCGAAGTAGCATCACTGCCTGCTTCAGGTTCACTAAGCATAAAAGCGCCGATATATAATTCTCCATCCTTTTTACCATTTGCCAATGGCACTAAATATTTTTGCTTTTGTTCTTCGCTGCCAAATTCCTGCAGACCATAGCAAACCAGGCTATTGTTCACGCTCATACACACACTGACGCTCGCATCTATTTTACTGATCTCTTCCATTGCCAGTACATAGCTAACGGTGTCCATGCCAGCCCCACCATATTCAGGTTTTATCATCATTCCCATAAAACCCAGGTCAGCCAGTCTCATTATTTGCTCATTGGGAAATTTTTGCAGCTCATCTCGTTCAATGACACCCGGCAAACATTCATTTTGCGCAAAATCCCTGGCAGCTTTCCGAATCATCAATTGTTCTTCGCTCAATTGAAAAATCATACCGTAAAATTTTAATACGCAACCTTTTTGCTGCCGCAAAGATAAGTGCAAAGCTTATTAAAATAACAATTGTTAGTTTGCGGAAAACTATGTCTGAAAGCCGGATAAATGACTACGGTTAGTTTTCTGAGATGTTTTCAAAGAAACCTTCCTTGCAAAGAATAGAATAGGGAGTTACAAAATTCAACAGTGATCGCTTAACAAGGTCGTAGAGTTCCTGGCGGTTATAGCAGAACGCCGCATGGATCGACGATAATTTGAGGGAATTAATTTTGTGAACAGCTAATTGCGACAACTGGTTGGTATGGCTGTCTATAAATAAACATTGTTCTGCAATATAGCTTTGGTCATTGTGGTATACATGGCCCATAGGTGGTACGGTTTATTATAGGATTCTCGGACTATTTAATAACGTGACGTAAAAAATAAAATTGTTTTAGTTGATATTATTTTGTTAAGTAAAAACACCTAACCATTTGATTATCTGACTAGACCCAGGGTTCCTGCTGGCTTAGGCAATGGAAACTTCCCAGTCCCCAGATAATATCAGTAGAATCGATTCCCACCACGTCCCTGCCGGGAAAACATTGCTGGATAATGCTTAAAGCCTTTTCATCTTTGTTGCACCGGAAAGTAGGAACAATGACAGATTTATTGGCAATATAAAAATTTGCATAGGATGCGGGCAGCTGCTGATCCTGCCAGATAACGTCATCGGGCATGGGCAGTTCGGCAATATTTAATTGCCTGCCATTGAGCAAGCGCATTTGCTTTAACTGCCCGAGGTTGTGTTGAAGCAGTTTATAATTTGGATGTTTTTTGTCTTCTTCTATAACAGTCAGCACCGTGTCTTCATTGACAAATCTTACCGTATCATCAATATGGCCGTCTGTATCATCACCGATAATGCCTTCATCCACCCATAATATCTGCTCCACACCATAGTAATTGCACAAAAATTCTTCAATCTGTTGTTGATTTAAATGGGGGTTGCGGTTGGGGTTCAGTAAACAAGCCGTAGAGGTCATTAAGGTTCCCTTCCCATTGACCTCAATGGAGCCTCCTTCCATAACAATACCGGGATAGAACACAGGAAGATTAAAATGCTTTGCAACTAAAGTCGGAATAACATCATCGAGGTCGTACGGCGGATACTTATTGCCCCAGGCATTGTAATCCCAGTCAATGACTGCCTTCTTCTGTTTCACACCGGGGTTAATTAAAAATGCAGGGCCGTGGTCCCTGCACCAGGCATCATTGGTGGGATGAAAAAAGAATTCAACGCTGGTTAAATCAACATCTGCCCGCAGTAAATTTTCAATCGCGAACGCTTTCATCGCTTCATCCCCAACATTAATCCGCACTAGTTCTCCCTTGGTCAATTCCTTTATAAAGCGGCTATAATCTGGATAAATGGCATGAATTTTCCCGGGCCAGGATGCTTCCTTATGTGGCCAGCTTAACCAGGTAGCCAGATGGGGTGCGAATTCAGCGGGAAAGTAATAACCGAGTTCTTTAGGTGATAAGCCGGAAAGAGGATCTTTACTGGTTGAAGATTTAGCCACTCTTATTATTTTAATGTATTTTTCAATGAATAGATCATTACTACTATTTCCTCACACATCTTATGAATTAATTAAAAATATTTTTGGTTTTATAGTCACGGCGTATAGCTAGAAATATATGGGCTACCATACAATATCTGACGTCAATGAATACCCAAAAATTTATTGAACTCAGGATTGGGTGATAACGGCCTGTCCGGCTTCCAGCCATTTTACTCATCAATATACCGTTTGGTTATCGGTTGATAAGAATCAATCCTTCTGTCGCGAAGAAACGGCCAGTGG
>JAOQAL010000167.1 GCA_025963615.1 Chitinophagaceae bacterium
GAAACTGCGGGTTACCGCTGGACAAACGGGCAATTCCGAAGTACCGCCGTACAGTTCGCTGGCGGCATTATCTCCTACCAACTATTATTTCAACAGTACCCTCGTAACAGGTATTTCACCTCTTCAATTGGCAAACCCGGATTTGAAATGGGAAACCACTACGCAGTACAATGCAGGAATTGATCTTGGGTTATTAAAAAACCGGATCAATTTGGTGTTGGATGTTTATTATAAAAAGACAACGGATTTATTGCTCAACGTGCCATTTCCTCTTTACACAGGATATACCAGTGTTTTGAAAAATGCCGGAAGTGTAGAGAATAAAGGAATTGAACTCAGCCTGAATACAGATAATATCCGGTCAAAAGATCTTAGTTGGAAAACGTCCATCGTTTTTGCAGCTAACAGAAATAAAATTTTAAGCTTAAGCGAAGTGGTGTCTTCTTATTTTCCATTAGCGCCGACCGGCCAGGTGTCACCCGTCATAGTGAAGGTGGGCTTGCCCGTTGGTACATTCTGGGGATATAAAACAAACGGGCTGTTAACGGCCGATGATATTTCGAAAGGAACTCCCGTCTTGACGGGTGTACCACAAAAAGAAGGAGATCGGAAATATACAGATGTTGATGGAAGCGGTGCTGTAACAACAGCTGATAAAGTAGATCTCGGTAGTTCCCAACCCAAATTTACCTTTGGTTTCACCAATTCATTTTCTTACAAAGGGTTCGATTTATCTGTTTTTTTTCAAGGATCGTATGGTAATAAGATCTTCAACCTGCTTCGCCAAAAACTCGAAATCCCCACTTTATCATTGAACGCTTCCGGTACCCTGCTGAACAGGTGGAGTGCAGCCAATCCGGACGGCACAGAGCCACGGGCAACCAATTCACCGGTGCCGCAGGTAATAGATAAATACATTGAAGACGGTTCTTATGTAAAACTGAAAAATATCTCGCTGGGCTATAATTTTTCAAAGGGTGTTATTTCAAAAATCCGCGCTAAACAATTGCGGCTCTATGTTTCAGCGCAAAACCTTTTCACCTGGACAAACTATACCGGTAATGATCCCGAAGTAAATTTTTACGATAATGATAATACCAAGCAAGGCATTGATTATGGGCTTTATCCTTCCTACAAAACGTTCCTTGCCGGTATAAACATAACTTTTTAGAAAGCAAAAATTAATATAACAATGAAACCTATTTATAGTAAAGCAGTTTTAGTGATAATAATAGCCGGCTCTTTGATCGCCTGCAATAAACTGACAGAAGACCCTGATTCAATCATTGTGGCCTCCCAGTTTTATAAAACCCAGGCGGATGCTGTTGCAGCGGTAACGGCAGTCTACAGCAGCCTGAATAGTGATCCGGCGGGGGATTTCCCTATCTATGGCCGCAACCTAAATCTGCTGGTCGGTAATGGCAGCGATGACCAGGTGTACAGCCCCTCTAATACAAATCCCGATGTAAGGGCATTAGGAACCGCCACCTACGTAGCCGCGAATGACCGGGTAAGAAAAAACTGGCAACAACATTATTATGGAATCAGCAAGGCCAACCTGGCGATAGACAATATTCCAACTATCCCGTTTGACGAAACACTTCGCAACCGGTTAGTACGCGAAGCAAAATTTATCAGGGCCTTATTATATTTCAACCTGGTACGTTTACATGGTGATGTACCCTTAATATTACACGACCCGGTTACCGTGGATGTAAATAGTCTGAAGGTAGCAAGAACACCTGTAAATGATGTATATACCCAGATCATTGCAGATCTTACTGATGCCATTAATTTACCAGACACCTATACAGGTGCTGATAAAGGAAGGGTTACATCCGGAGCTGCGCATGGTTTACTGGCTAAGGTATATGTAACAACGAAAGACTGGATCGATGCGCAGGCTGAACTTGAAAAAGTACTTACCGCAGGCACATTTCCCAATGCTTCAGGTAACTATGGTTATGATCTCTTTGCCAATTTTAAAGATGCTTTTCAAAAACCCAGCAAGAACGGCAAGGAACACCTCTTTTCTGTGCAATTTGAAACGAACCTCGGAGCAAAAAATTCCCAGAACTATATAAGCTCCGGTGACTTCAGTTCATTTAATCCCGCAGTGTATGCCGGCGACCTTCCGGATGAAAGACTCGTAGCCATCTTTGATTCAGCGGATACGCGTAAGTCAGTTACGTTTTTTAATAAACTGCTGAATCCCGCCACGAACCAGGTAGTAGACTTTGGTACCGTTACCCGGTTTTCCAAGTTTATTGATTTTACAATCAGCCCCCTGGTAAACCAGGCACAAAGCGCTGTCAACTTTCCTGTACTTCGTTATGCTGATATATTGTTGTTGTATGCTGAAACAGTCAATGAAAATAATAGCGGTCCCACAGTTGATGCGTATGCGGCCGTTAATAAAGTAAGAACAAGGGCTTATGGTGGCATAGCACACGATTTAACTCCCGGACTTAGCCAATCTGATTTTAGGGATTCCGTTTTTCAGGAAAGAAGAAAAGAATTTGTGCAGGAAGCTAACCGCTGGTTTGACCTGGTAAGAAATGGAACGCTGGTAGATGCGTTGAAAAATATACCGGCCAAAGCAAATAATGTAAGCGGGAAAAATTATTTATATCCCATACCGCAGGTGGAGATTGACTTAAACCAGTTGTTATTACCCCAAAATCCAGGATGGTAATAAACAGGTTCATCGTACAGTAAAAATTCAGACCGCACGATGACTACTTGATTATTTATAAAGAACCCGTAATGACGGGGTTCATGCAACTATAATTTAAAAAAAAACGTATGCAAAAGGTACTTTCATGGATGGTTCTGTCATTTGTTGTTGTAATCGCTCATACACAACCTGAGCGGAAGAATATTTCAAATGAAAAGGTTATAAGAATTACGGGTACCAGGCTGGCTTACCCGCTTGTTCAAAAATGGATTGATGAATACACAAAACTTAATCCAGGGATAAATATAACGGTAAGCAGTAAAGTGGATTCCGGCAGTGTTGATATTGCCATAGCATCTCATAGACTCGGTGCCGGCGATGTAAAAGAGAACCAGGCAGGAATTGCAGTAGCACGCTATATACAATTACCGGTGGTAAACAGCCGGCGCAGGGATCTGGCCTTCTTGCAAACAAAGGGCTTTTCGGATAAAGATCTCAGGATCCTGTATTTTGGAGGTAATGCTGTTAAAACAGCATCGGATATTTCGAGCCAGTTTATCGTTTACAAGCGCGAAAAGCCAGCTTGTGCCTCCATAGCGTTTGCCAATCATTTCGGAAATGAGCAAAAAGATATTAGCGGAGTGGGTGTAATTGGGGATGACAAAGATTTATTGGCGGCTGTAAAAAAAGATACAAACGGTATTTCATACAACAACCTTGGTTTTATTTACAACATTAAAACCCGCAGGGTAGTTGACAGCATTGCCATCATTCCTATTGATCTGAATGAAAACGGGCGGATAGATGCAAAGGAAAAAATATACAATACCGTGGATGAGGTGCTTGACTTCACAGCAAAAACGAAAAACCCGAAGATTCCAGTCGAGAATGTCAATGTAATATTCCGGAAAATCAACCCTGATAAAGAGGTTATTGCGTTTTTGCAGTGGGTGCTTACCAAGGGACAGCATTACAATCGTGAATATGGATTTTTAGCTCTTGAAGCGGCTGTTGTTCAATCAGAAGAACAGTTGCTTGACGTATCCGCAGGTTTTCATGCACCCCTCCGGGCAGGCAATTAATCAAACATACATTGATTGCATCAAAATGATTCTTATGTTCAAAAAAATATCATTTCTCGTTTTTAT
>JAOQAL010000198.1 GCA_025963615.1 Chitinophagaceae bacterium
AGATGAATAGTGAAGCAGGGGGTGAATGATCAAAAAATTGAATTATTTATTCTGACCATTCACCACTCATTATTCACTTAGTTATCTTACCAGTTCTTTCGAAAATACTTTTTCAAAAGCCTGTTCAAAATCTGCTTTGATATCATCAATGTGCTCAATACCTACACTAATGCGGACCATGTTGTCCAATACACCGGCGGCTGCGCGCTCTTTATCGCTTAACTGTTCATGTGTGGTAGAAGCCGGGTGAATGGCCAATGATTTAGCATCGCCGACATTTGCCAAATGGCTTATCAATTTCAATGAATCAATAAACTTACGGCCATTTTCTACCCCGCCCTTAATGCCAAACTGCAAGATACCGCCAAACCCATTTTGCAGGTATTTTTTAGCAAGGTCATGATAAGGACTGCTTTTTAATCCCGGGTACCATACAAATTCAACTTGTGAATGATTTTCCAGCCATTTAGCAAGGTCCAGTGCATTTTGAACATGACGGTCCAGACGAAGTGATAACGTCTCCAGCCCCTGCAATAATAAAAATGAATTGAATGGACTCTGTGAAGCGCCTATATCCCGCAGTCCTTCCACTCTTGCGCGAATGATAAATGCGATATTGGGTAAACCCAAAGGATTTCCTTCACCAAAGACATCCCAGAATTTTAATCCATGATAACCTTCACTGGGTTCCGTAAACTGGGGGAATTTTCCATTGCCCCAATTGTAGTTTCCGCCATCGACTATGACTCCACCGATCGTGGTACCATGTCCGCCAATCCATTTGGTAGCGGATTCTACTACGATGTTGGCACCATGTTCCAGCGGGCGGAACAAATAACCTGCTGCACCGAACGTGTTATCGACAATCAAGGGTAAGTCATATTCTTTTGCAAGCGCAGCAAATTTTTCAAAATCAGGAATATTGAGCCGGGGATTACCAATCGTTTCAAGATAAATAGCCTTGGTATTTTTATCAATTAATGGAACGAAAGTTTCCACATCATCCCCGTCAGCAAACCGTACATCAACTCCCAGTCTTTTAAAGGTTACTTTGAATTGATTGTAAGTGCCACCATAGAGATAACTGGTAGAAATAAAATTATCACCCGGCTGCAGAATATTTGTTAGTGCCACAAACTGTGCAGCTTGTCCCGAGGCGGTAGCCAATGCAGCTACTCCGCCTTCCAAAGCGGCGATGCGTTGTTCAAAAACATCGTTAGTCGGATTCATAATACGGGTATAGATATTTCCAAACTGTTTTAATCCAAACAGGTTGGCGGCATGTTCAGAATTGTCGAATCCATAGGATGTGGTTTGGTAAATAGGAACCGCTCTTGATTTGGTAGTGGGATCGATTTGCTGGCCTGCGTGAAGTTGCAGGGTTTCGAAGTGAAGATTGTTGCTCATGATAAAAATTTTTAGTTGAAGTTTTAACCGGAATTAATATTTATGATACTGAAAATGGCCAATGATGGCTGGTATGTAGAATAAGCTTGCCTTACGGCATATAACAACACCTACAACAACAACTTTCCGAAGCGAGAATACTATGTTTTGCCGTGTTTAACATTTTATATCCTACAAATTTAATGGACTTTATACGGGATTTCAAAATTAAATTGACCAGTTTTTGGGTGTGTTTTTTCCGGAATGTTCCCGGTTCCTTGCGTCTTCACTTCCCATACACAGCACCCTGCAGCCGCGAGATAAGGAATACATTTTTGTCATAGAAAAAAATTTAAGTATCCCCGTTTTTACTCACCAGCCTGGCGGGGTAATCATAACGTACTTCTGCCGGAAGAGATGATTTTGAATAGTTAAAAAATAAAAAATTGGCTTTAAAATACGCCGGCCAACCTGATGAAACGTATTGACAGGACCGTCCATAATTCCGTTGTTAAATATCTGATACAGCGGGTTGGCGTTTCCTTTTTACCTGTAATTGTTTTTTGCACGTATCGAACGTGTGTTGCAGATCGTCTATAAGATCTTTTGCTTCTTCCAGGCCTACACTTAATCGTATCAAGCTATCGGCAACACCAGCGGCACGGCGTTTAGCGGCAGGAATTGTTTTATGTGTCATTTGGGAAGGCAGGCATAACAGACTTTTTATACCGCCGAGGCTTTCTGCCAACTTAAATAGTTTGGTAGAAATTACAAATGCCGTAGCGGCTTCCTCCGTATCGTGTTTTAAGGTAAAAGAAACAATGCCTCCAAAGCCCGTAGCTTGTTTCACGGCTATATCATGACCTGGATGCGTTTTCAATCCTGGATAATAAACTTTATCTACCGCAGGATGGGTTTCCAAAAATTCCGCAACCGCCTGTGCATTCTCGCTATGTTGTTTTACCCGAAGGTGCAATGTTTCAATACCGCGTATGACCAGCCAGCTATCAAAAGGAGATAGAATAGCCCCGCAGGCATTCTGGATAAATTTTATTTTTGCCCCCAGCTCTTTTTCTTTCGTTACAACAATTCCTGCAATCAGATCGCTATGGCCACCCAGGTATTTTGTAGCTGAATGAACTACAATATCAGCTCCCAGCGAAAGAGGTTGTTGTAAGGCTGGCGATGCAAAAGTATTATCCACGCAAAGTAAACATTGATTGGCTTTGGCAATTTTTGCGATAGCCTGGATATCCGATATTTTTAAAGTTGGATTGGTGGGTGTTTCAATCCATATCAACTTTGTTTTTGGAGTGATCGCATCAAAGACGTTTTCCGTAATGGCCGTATCAACAAAGTTCACTTTAATCCCAAATTTCTGGTACACTTGTGTAAAAAGCCGGAAGGCGCCGCCATAAATATCATCTACGGCCAGTATCTCGTCGCCTGTTTCAAGCAATTTTACAATGGCATCAATAGCCGCCAAGCCGCTGCTAAAAGCAATGCCTGTTTCTCCTTTTTCAAGTTTTGCAAGGACATCTTCCAGTACCGTTCTGGTAGGGTTACCGGTTCTTGCATAATCATAACCCTGGTTTACACCCGGTGCTTCCTGCACAAAGGTTGAAGTCTGATAAATAGGAACGGATATCGCTCCTGTTAATGGATCAACAGGGATGCTGTGGATCAGTTGTGTTGCGTTGCTCATTGTTAAGACATTTTTCCCATAGCTCCTGGAACAGGATGTCTGGGATGATTAAAAAAATTGTTAGACAGTTTTGAGCACTTATCAAAAGGCAGAAGAATTCTTTACCTGGGAGCATAAAAAAAAGCTCACCTGGTAAATCAGATGAGCTTTTGAATATTGTAGAAAAATATTTCGAAGCTTTATATCTGACTTATCTATCCCGGTACTTTGTTAAACTCAGTATTTCGGGTTGGAGTTGGCACCTTGCCACAGTTTTTAATGTAAAAACTCTGGCAGGTTGTCAAGGCTTCAAAGGGCCATATCCCTCAGCCTTTCTTGATAAGTGTCCCGATCGTATGCCAAGAGGCAGTTACGGCCGGGCTTAAAGAACTGGTGCAAATATAATGATCAAAAATAAATTCCAAAATTTATTCTCTGACAATTTTATTGCGCATTTAATATTTTATAAAAAAGGGGCTGCAGCAATGCAGCCCCTTTCGTCCTAAACCCTTTAAGAAAAAAAGTTTAATTATTTAACAGCATTAGTGTGTTCTATTTTTGTTCCTACAAACACCCATGGCTTTTCTACTTTTACAGCTTTAACTGCTTTTTTACCTTTTGCATTTTTCTTTGCTTTAGGTGCTACAGCCATTGGCTCTTCAACCGGGGCTGAAGCGAAAGCAGCAGCAGGATCCTGGTCATTATAAGATTTTCCGATGCTGATGCTTATGATTTTTGTGTCTTTATCATAGATCATGGTACCTTCTTTTACATCATTTCCTTCCTCAGTTTTTTGAGCAGGAATTTTATAGGTAGAAGGAGATTTTCTCAGCATAGCCTTTACTTTACCTTGTGGCAGACCTACAATCCAGACAAGCCCTTTATTTTGCTCATCTAATACAACTTGCAGGTTGTTAACCGGTGCAGTAGCTTCTTTAGTTGCTGCGGCTGGTTCAGCTGGCATAGCGCTAGCTGTGGAATCAGCTGCGGGTGTAGCTGCTGTTGCCTGGTATTCCCCGATTACAGGAAAAACCTGGTCAATAGCCAATGCTTCCGGCATAGGTTGCAATTTGTATTTTGCAGCTATTGAATCAACTGTTGGGTTACTTACTGTTGGTTTAGTTTCCGGGGCTGGTTTGGTTTCCTGGGCATTTACTGCGGAAAACATCAATAATATCGCGGCGAATAAAGCGGCTCTTTTCATGAGTTAAAGTTTTTTTGTGTTTAAAATGGTACTCGGCATTACCTCTTCAAATAATTGTGCCAGAAATCGTTTCTGTGGAAAAAACTGGAAGAATTGGATGAAAATAACCTGAAATACAGAAATTTTAATCAACATTTTCGTCGTGTCGATGTTTTATCTTCGCCATCCGCAAAAAATTATGTCGAAACTTAAGCAAAACGGGATTGTCGCAGAAATCCCGGAAAATGTAGCCATTGAGGTTTTTGGTGCCCGTGTTCATAATCTCAGGAATATTGATATCTCCATTCCCAGGAATAAACTGGTGGTAATTACCGGCATTAGTGGAAGTGGAAAATCATCCCTTGCTTTTGATACCATTTATGCTGAAGGGCAGCGCCGTTATATGGAAACATT
>JAOQAL010000210.1 GCA_025963615.1 Chitinophagaceae bacterium
GGTTGCTTCAAGCGGTTTAATAGCGCCATTAATTCCTTTGGCCTCTACTCCATATTCTTTCATGATCTGATCCGCAAAATCATTTTCTTCTTTCGTATAGGTGACAGGACCTATTATTTCCATATTCGCCTGTAATGCTTTGGCACCGGTTTCATTTATCAATAGTTCATATAAGCCATTATTGAGACGGATATCATATTTTACTCCCGCCATCAGGGCGGCTCCTTTGGCGATCTCTTTCATTCTTTCTTCCACTGCAGCAACCCCGCTTCTTTTAGAATCGCGGATCCAAAGCCACACGGCAGCGGTATCAGGAATAACGTTGGGTATTTTGCCGGCTTCTTTGTATACATAATGAATGCGCACACTGGGTTTCACATGCTCCCGTAAAAAATTAATTCCAACATTAAATAATTCCGCCGCGTCTAAAGCGCTGCGCCCGTTCCAGGGATCAGCGGCTGCGTGTGCACTTTTTCCTTTAAACGAAATATTGTAATCAGTAATAGCCTGCGAACTCTGCATATTCGCCTTATTTTCAGAATCAGGATGCCAGTCAAGGCAAACATCCAGGTCATTAAACACACCCTCTCTCGCCATATACACTTTGCCTGCAAGATCTTCTTCCGCCGGTGTGCCGTAGAAACGGATGGTTCCTTTCAATTTTCCGGAAGCTATTAATTCTTTTATTGCAATAGCGGCGCCCAGTCTTCCAGCGCCAAATAGATTATGACCACAACAATGTCCTGGCATTCCTTCTTTAAACGGTTCTTTTGTGGGTTGTGCTTTTTGCGATAAACCGGGTAATGCGTCAAATTCTCCCAGGATGCCTATGATAGGTTTTCCGGAGCCATATTCAGCAATAAAAGCCGTTGGAATTTTCGCGATATTTCTTGTTACGTTGAAACCCTGCGTTTCTGCATAGTCAGACAATACTTTAGCAGATTGCTTTTCCTTCATGGCTATTTCCGCATAGCCCCATATTTTGTCGCTGATTTCGATAAGTTCCCGTTCGTGTTTCATAACGGAAGCAAGCACTGCTTTTTTTTCTGCATTCATTGCAGGGTTCGGTTTTTTTTGAGCAAAAGCAAAAAAGGTAATAGTGATCCCAGGAATAAGCAGTAGGTTTTTTTTCATGCAGTTGATTTTAGAATTAAAAGGAGAATGAAAAAGGAAGTTAAGGCATAATGCTGAATCTTGTAAAATGCTGAGTAGAGTCCGCTAATACAGGGCTCCTGTCCTGGTTTCAAAACAGCATGGCGTAAATCCGGAATCAAATTGAGATAAAAAGTATGTCAGCAAAAGAAAACGACCGTCCATAAAAAAGAGAGATGCCTTGGACAGGCATCTCTCTTTTAAAAAATCTTTCTCATTTCATGATGGGTCAGCTCTTCTTTTCTCTCACCTTGGTTGTACCACCGCCATCCAGCGTAAGGTCAACTTTCTTATTCGTTTTCCAGGCGCCCCGTGTGAAATCAGGCACATCTACTGATTTTGATTTATTGGCTATCGATTGCCCGCTTAAGGCGAACATACTGCTCCAGGTTGCCGCATCATACACGTCCTGATCAAGTGGTAAACCATTTCGGAGACAATCAATCAGGCGCCAGTCCATCATGAAATCCATACCACCATGCCCGCCTACATCCTTTGCAATAGTGCCGATATGTTTGACAATTGGAGGTGAATATTTTTCATAAAGTGCTTTCAGTTCGTCTTCTTTAATCCACTCATGTCCGAATGCTATACGTTCAGGATCGGGATATTTTTGTGCAACACCTTTAGTGCCGCTCAGCAAGTGCAATCTGGAATAGGGTCGTGTTGATGAAACATCATGTTGCAGCATGATTGTTTTTCCCTTGTGCGTGCGGATCACAGTTGTATTCATATTGCCGCGGTAAGGCTTGTCGACATACTCTTTAAAGAAAGGATCTTTTGCCGCCATTTCTTTGGCAATATTGTTTAATGTAAAATCATTGGTGCTGGTACTGGTCAGGTGATTCATTTTATCGCCCCGGTTAATATCCAGGCATTGAGCAATAGGGCCAAGGCCGTGGGAGGGATAAAGGTTGCCGTTATGCTTGATGTTTTCCTTCAGCCGCCACATGTCCACATAAGCCTCTTTATTAAAAAGATAATCCCTGCTCAGGTTATGGATATAAGCCCCTTCGGCATGCAGTAACTCACCAAACAGCCCGTTGCGGGCCATATTCAATGTAAGCAACTCAAAAAAATCATAGCAACAGTTTTCAAGCATCATGCAATGCTTTTTAGTTTTTTCTGAAGTTTCTACCAGTTGCCAGCAGGCGTCAATTGTCAGGCCGGCGTTTACTTCAGTTGCCGCATGTTTACCATTATTCATGGCAAGTAATGCGATAGGGGCATGTAAATCCCAGGGGGTAGGAGTATAGACCAGATCAATGTCCTTGCTTTCACACAAGGCTTTCCATCCATTTTCTCCGCTATATTCTTTTGCTTTGGGTCTTCCCATTTTTTCGAGCGTAAGCTGGGCTTTTGCAACGCGATCCGGAAGTTTGTCACACAATGCTGTAATTTCAAGGCCTTCAATATAACTAAGTCTTTCTACGGCTCCACTGCCCCTCATACCTAATCCGATAATACCAACGCGGACGGTTTCAATTTTGGGTGCGGCATAACCGCTCATGTTGAACTGCTGTGTCCCCTTGTCAGCGGAGAAACCTGTTTTTCTATCCTCTTCATCTTTTTTTACCATGGCAAGGCCAGGCAAGCCTGTGGCAAGTGCGCCAGTCCCTGCGGCAATGTGACGCAAAAATTTTCTACGATCCTGTTGCATATTAAATATGAGTTTGATGTTCCCGCTAAATTCCGGAATTAATGTCAAGTAAAATCCATTTTCAATAAAATAGGGCAAACGATTGACTGTACCTGTTGTTATCTTATTATTCGCTGGCGAACCGGGTCTAAAACATTCGTAAGCCGGTTTAACAAATCGTAGCTGCATTTGTGTTTATTTTTGTTTCAAATTTAAAAGATGAACTGCCTGATTGTAGATGACAATAAAATGGCCCGCATGGCGATGATTCAATTGGTGAGCCAGGTAAGTGACCTGATACTTGCCGGCGAATGCGATAATGCGATGGCTGCATACAATCTTGTAAATAAGGAGCCGATAGATATATTACTACTGGATATCGAGATGCCGGGTATGACAGGCCTGGAGCTTACAAAAAATCTTGCGAATAAAAGCCCATTGATCATTTTTACCACTGCGAAAAAAGATTATGCTGTTGAAGCATTTGAACTGAATGTAGTAGATTATATTATTAAACCAGTTTCGCCAGCCCGTTTTTTACAAGCCATTGAAAAAGCAAGGGAAGTAAGGGAAAGCAATCATGAAGAGCTGAAGATTGACGAAAAAGAATTTGTTTTTGTAAGAGATAATGGGATGCTGAAGCGCGTCGACACCAATGATATTCTTTTCCTGGAAGCCATGGGTGACTATGTGAAAGTACATACCCCCCAAAAATTTCACGTCGTTCATTCCACGCTGAAGGCAATAGGAGAGAAGCTTCCCGCCGCCAAATTCATGAGAGTACATCGCAGCTATATCGTTGCCTTGAATAAAATTGATTTTATTGAAGAAGGGACTATCAACATCGGCAAAACACCCATACCGGTTGCTGACGCTTACCGTGGCAGT
>JAOQAL010000221.1 GCA_025963615.1 Chitinophagaceae bacterium
AAAAGGCGTCCTGGCATAAAATTCCGGTCAATCCATCCCACCAGGTTTCCTTCAAACGAAAGGTCACCGGCGCCATAACCAGGTACAGGAATTACATAAAGGGCTACGCAATAAAGAATTAATATAGCCGAAATCCATAATAAGAGCCCTTTCCATGAAAAGTTCAGATAAAGGAATGTGGTAATAAAAGTTGCGACACCGATACGCCCTAACACAGTACCGATACGTATTTGGGCAGGATCAAATATATTTAGCGGGATATTTTTATCAATGATTCCAAGCAATACCAGTATGATCAACCGCTTAAAGGCTTTTTTATACAATTCCTTTTTATGCATGCCTTTACTTAATCCCGATTGTATTGAAAAGGACAAAGAAACGCCGGCAGTAAAAAGAAACAGCGGAAATATAAAATCATAGAATGTAAAACCATGCCAGACAGGATGTTCAAGTTGACCGGCTACCGTGTCCAGCCATGGCTGGTTGGTAACTCCTTTTAAAAGGACTATAAAAGTTCCTCCTCCTGCTATTAGCAGCATATCAAAACCTCTGAGTGCATCAATAGACAGGAGCCGTTTTTGTTTATCCATAGTATTATAGGTGTAGCCTGCAAACAAAATATGGAATCATAGAAAAATGATTACAAAATTCAAGGCGGCAATTGGAGATGACCCGTTCCTTTGTCACCCGGTTAAATTTAACTAAAGCTAGGCAATGGAAAATCAACTTAGCAAAATTCCTGAATAAAAATTCAAAGCGCCGGAATCTGGTAATGGCCGCGATGGAAAGGTTGTAATCAGGTAAATATTCAAACAACAATGTTTTTAATTATTTTAAATCCCTTCGTTGGATCATCGATACGCTTGAATAATCCCGCCGCAAATGTTGTATTTTCATATTCCTGACCGGATAACCCTCATTTATTTTCAATGGCTGGATACTGTAAAATGTAAACAGTGCAAAGCTTGAAAGTTTTAACTCTGTGTCTGGTTTAAATAATACTTACATGACAAATCGGCTACTGGTATTTTTTTCAATACTTTGTTTCGGTGCAAAAGCACAGGTGCCGGTTAGTCGCGAACCACGTCATCATGTTGTATTTGAAAACAAAAAGGCCAGAATATTAAACGTATTGCTGCCACCCGGCGATACAACACAATATCATGTTCATTCGACACCGTCGGTGTTTATAGGACTGAGTACATCCCGTACCGGCTCTCAACTTCTTCATCAACAACCGGTGTCGGGCACCTTCACAGCAGGCTCCGTTTTTTTTGAAGACTTAAGGCCGCCCCATACCAGGACACATCGGGTATGGAATATGGATAGGATGGTATTTCATGTCATGGATGTAGAGATACTGGCCAGGGATTCAGGATTTACCCAAAAACCTTTTTTGGCAAAACATGTCACACTGGAAATAGATACTCCCTGGGTAAGAACATATAAAATAGAACTTGCAAAAAACGAACAGCTGGCTATTAATGAAAAGAAACGAACATTTATTCTGGTAGCACTGAAAGACTCAAAAATAAATTTGTCTATAAATGAAAAAGAAACCGCTTCGTTTGTATCAGCCGGCGGTTTTTTCTGGTTAAACCCAAATGACCGGTTTAAACTGACCAATCCCGGAGATTCAATGAGCGACTTTGCATTGATAGAAATGAGATAACTTATCTTATTTTGAGGAGCTCACTATAAATTCCTGTCAGGAGGATTACAGGAGAAATGATTTGCAGGCCGGGCACCCATTTTGTCTAACGCCGTTGTGCAGCCCGTTAAAAAAGCCACAAGCAAACTACCGTTCTATTTATTTTAAATTCCTGCGCATGTTCTGGTAGCATTAAATAGCATCGTGTTTACAACTTAATAAATATCTTTTTCCTGTAAAGAAAATAAGCTGGTATAAAATTAACGGTCACAAAAAACAATGCATATAGCAAGCTGGCTAATTCCGGTTGCAAACCTATGTCGATAAGTTTTCGTACGGCTAATTCATTCAGAGGCAGTCCACCAAATTTTAGACGGTAAAAGAACAAGGCGAAAACATCTGCCATCACGTAAACTGAAATTGCATTGGCCCCGAAAATAATTCCGGGTTTGGTTCCCTTGGTATAACCCAGGATATCCACCAGAAAATACAGCGCACCAAATAACAAAGCCGCGAAGCCGGATGTGACGAGTACAAATGAACTCGTCCACAGGTTTTCATTCACCGGAAACACAAGTCCCCAGAAATAACCGGCGATTGCCGAAAAAACGCCCGCAGTCATCAGGTAACAAACTTTTTCATGGGGGGTAAAATTGCTGATCATTAGACGGCCCGCCAATAGGCCGGTAATACCCGTTACAATGGACGTGATATTGGTAAGGATACTTTCGGGATCCCAGTTTCCCCGCCACATTTTGCCGGGTAAAAATTGGCTGTCGACCCATGCTGTAATATTTACTCCCGGCTCCAGCATCACTTTTCCAACGCCCGGAGTTGGGATACAGGTCAATACCAGCCAGTACGAGATCAAAAGAATGGCGGATTTCCAGGCCTGTTGTTTCCAGGTGGTGTGGAGATATAGCAAGGCACAAAACAGGAATACAATGGCAATACGATGCAACGTACCGGTCCAGCGGATATTGGCGAAATCAAAGTCAGGCATGAGGTTCAGGAACATCCCAACGGCAAATATTTTAACAGAACGGAGAATTATTTTTTTATACCAACCTTTTTTTGATGAAGCATTAGTCACTTTTTTAGAATAGGCCAAAACGATGGAGACCCCGATTATAAAAAGAAAAAACGGAGCGACATTATCGGTGAACGACAAAGCATTCCATTGGGAATGCCGCAGGGTAAAGTAAACATG
>JAOQAL010000229.1 GCA_025963615.1 Chitinophagaceae bacterium
GGGCTGGATTGGCTGTGCCTGCGGATGCGGTCAGCATAGATTGCAGCGGCAAATACATTTATCCTTCTTTTATTGATATTTACAGTGACTATGGTATCGCAATTCCCGAGCGACGGCCGGTTGGAGGTGGATTTTTTGGACCACAGCAATTTACGTCCAACACCAAGGGCGCTTATGGATGGAACCAGGCAATTCATAGCGAAACAAATGGCGCCTCCCTATTTGTTGCTGATGACAGCAAAGCCAAACCGCTTCGTGACATCGGATTTGGCTCAGTACTTACACATCAGAAAGATGGAATTGCCCGGGGAACAGGTGTCTTTGTAACACTGGCAGATGAAAAAGAAAACCTGGTCATTGTAAAAGACAAAGCGTCCGCAAATTATTCATTCAGCAAAGGAAATTCCACACAAAGTTATCCAGGGTCCATGATGGGCAGTGTGGCCTTGCTCCGTCAAACTTATTTAGATGCGCAATGGTATAAGAGCAAACCCGCCACAGAAGGTGTGAATATGAGCTTGCAAGCCTGGAATGACAATCAAACGCTGCCGCAAATATTTGAAGCGACCGATAAATGGGCTGATATCCGGGCAGACAGGGTTGGCGATGAATTTGGAGTCCAGTATATTATCAAGGCCGGTGGTAATGAATACCAGCGCATCCATGATATAGCAATGACAAAAGCATCTTATATTCTTTCGTTGAATTATCCCCTGGCTCAGGAGGTAGAAGATCCCAATGATGCAAGATTTGTTTCCCTCGGAGATATGAAACATTGGGAATTGGCGCCATCCAATCCTGCCGCCTTTGAAAAAGCGAATATCCCTTTTTGTTTAACGACGGCTGAGCTTAAAGACACTAAACAATTCTGGGTGAATCTCCGCAAAGCGTTTGATTATGGCTTGACTGAAAGTAAGGCATTGGAAGCCCTGACTAAAACTCCGGCAACTATATTAGGACTGTATGATAAAGTGGGAAGCCTGGATGCCGGAAAGCTGGCTAATTTTTTAATTACCACCGGGCCTTTATTTAATGAAAAAACAAGCATCGTTGAAAACTGGGTACAGGGAAATGAGTACGCCGTAAAGGCGGACGCCTGGACGAATATTGCCGGCAATTACAACTTATCGGTTCGTTCTGCAGGCAATATTTCAAACTATATACTGGAAGTAAAAAACACCACGACCGCAAACGTCATTACAAAAGATACGGTAACGGCCAGGTTTAATTATGATGGCAAGCTGATAAAGCTTAATTTTTCTTTAGCGCTTTCTAAAAAACCAGGCACCGATACCGGTACCGCTAAGCGTCCGGGCGCCGGTGGAAAAGAAAAAACAGAAGGTCCCGCTATCCGCTTAAGTGGTGTAAGCCATGGCACCCTATGGCAAGGCAATGGTGTTGATACCCTGGGGCAGGCTGTTAACTGGACGGCGGTTCTCATCAAAGCAAATGAAATCACTGATAGTGCAATGAAAAAACTGCCTTTACAAACGGGAAAAGTAAATTATCCTTTTGGGGCTTATGGTTCGGAAGAAATACCAAAGCAGGAAAATCTATTGATTAAAAATGCGACAGTATGGACAAATGAAAAGGAAGGTCGCTTAGAGAACACGGATGTTTTGGTGAAAGCCGGAAAAATAGTTCAGATTGGAAAAAATTTACAGGACGGAGGGGTTAAAGTAATTGACGGTACGGGGAAATATTTAACACCGGGTATTATTGATGAACATTCGCATATCGCGGTCTTCTCTATTAATGAAGGTGCACAGTCCATAACATCAGAAGTGCGTATTGCCGACAACCTGAATCCTGAAGACATCAACATCTATCGCCAGTTATCAGGAGGTGTCACCACATCCCATATTCTTCATGGCTCCGCGAATACCGTTGGCGGGCAAACACAATTAATAAAACTCCGTTGGGGTGTGAATGATGAAGAATTGAAATTTAAAGGGGCTGACCCGTTTATTAAATTCGCACTGGGCGAAAATGTAAAACGAACTGCAGCCCTGCAGGGTAATATCCGTTTTCCGGATACGAGGATGGGGGTGGAAGAAGTATTGATGGATGCCTTTACCAGGGCCAGCGATTACCAGAAGCAGCAAAAAGAAGCGGAAGAAAATAATAAAAAGAAAGGGGCAACGCCCACCAGGGTCCGCCGCGACCTGGAACTGGATGCCCTGGTGGAAATCCTCAATAAAAAAAGGTTCATTACCTGTCACTCTTATATACAACAGGAAATAACTTCCACGATCAGGGTGGCTGAAAGGTTTGGTTTTACGTTAAATACATTTACGCATATTCTTGAAGGTTATAAGGTGGCGGATAAAATGAAAGCGCATGGTTCCAATGCTTCTACCTTTTCCGATTGGTGGGCCTACAAACTGGAAGTGCAGGATGCGATTGCTTACAATGCCGCCATCATGCAGAAAATGGGATTAAATGTCTGCATCAATTCCGACGACGCTGAAATGGCAAGACGGCTGAACCAGGAAGCCGCTAAAACAGTGAAGTATGGCGGTGTAAGCGAAGACGATGCTTTTAAAATGGTGACCCTGAACCCGGCTAAAGCATTGCATGTTGACGACAAGGTGGGCAGTATTAAAGTGGGGAAAGACGCGGACCTTGTATTGTGGAGTGACAATCCATTAAGCATTTATGCCAAAGCGTTATACACCATTGTTGACGGCACCATTTATTTCGACAGGGAAAAAGATAAAGAACTCCGCAAACAAATAGCCGCAGAGCGCAACCGCCTTATCCAGAAAATGATTGGCGAAGGCAAAAGCGGCGGACCTGCTACAGCAGCAAAGCCCAGTGCGCAAATTATTTTAACCTGCGGAGACCATGATCATAAGCTTGGATTACTGGAAGTGGACAGTGATAACGAAATAAATACCAACAACTAAAAATTCTGCAATGAAAAAACTTCTTTTTGTAACCCTGTTTGTTTTATCGCTTATAGCCAGCGCATTTGCACAGGATGATGTATATCCTTCCCTGGACAACAAGGGATTGTTATTTATAAAAAACGCCACCATCCATGTTGGTAACGGGCAGGTAATTGAAAACGGAACCATCCAGGTACATAATGGCAAGATTGAAAAGGTAGGGAAAAACTTACCGACCCCTGTGGATGATGTTAACGTGCTGGATGCGAAAGGCAAACAGGTTTATCCTGGTTTGATTCTTTGTTCATCCCAATTAGGAATCCAGGAAATCGGCGGCAATGCCGTAAGAGGCAGTAATGATTTCCAGGAGCTGGGTGATTACAATACCAATATCCGCTCCATTGTGGCGTATAATGCGGATTCCAGAATTATCGGAACACTAAGGGCTAATGGCATCCTGCTTGCCAACACAGTTCCCCAAGGCGGCTTGCTTACGGGATCGTCCTCTGTTGTACAACTGGATGCCTGGAATTATGAAGATGCTGTCTATAAATCAGATGTTGGCATCCATTTTCATATGCCGGGTCTTTTAAACCGGGCGGGCGGTGGATCTTCCGGGCCACAACAACCAGTGGATCTGGTAAAAAAAGGTCTTGAAAAAATTGAAGAAGTAAAACAATTTTTCCGCCAGGCTAAAGCTTATCTGCAGGAGACAACCCATGCAGAAACGAATCTTAAGTTTGAAGCGCTGCGGCCATTGTTTGAAAAGAAACAAAAATTTTTTATTCACTGCGATATTATAAAACAAATATTGGTCGCCATTGATTTCGTGAAAGAGTTTGGTTTTAACGTGGTTTTGATCGGAGCCTCTGAATGTTACCAGGTAGCGGATTTACTGAGCCAAAACAATATAGCCGTAATCCTTGAGCAGGAACATGTACTTCCAACTTCGGAAGATGATGATGTTGATCAGCCTTTTAAAACACCTGCCGTTTTACAAAAGGCGGGTGTTTTGTTCGCGTTGAATGATGAAGATGAAACAACCCGGTACCGGAATCTTTCTTTTAATGCCGGTACTGCGGCAGCGTATGGTTTAACCAGGGAAGAAGCATTATCTGCGATTACATTAAATGCTGCAAAAATATTAGGTATCGATGACCGTACCGGTTCTATTGAGCCGGGTAAAGACGCTAATATTGTAGTATGTGAAGGTGATATCCTGGACATGAGATCAAGTATTGTAACCGATGCATTTATACAAGGACGCAAGGTGAGCCTGGAAAATAAACAGACACAGTTGTATGAACGTTATAAGCACAAATATGGTTTGAAATGAGAGAGAAAGCGGCGAGAGAAAGCTGCAAGCTGCTAGCTACGAGCTGCGAGACTG
>JAOQAL010000232.1 GCA_025963615.1 Chitinophagaceae bacterium
TAAAAAAATATTCCTTTCTTGAACGCGGAAGTGATGAACGCCAATACTGTAATCCTTTGATCGATCTGCCGGTAGTATCCATTATGCGCTCTAAATATGGCCAATATCCCGAATACCATACTTCCATGGATAACATGGATCTGATAAGTCCTGAAGGATTGAATGGTGGGTTTGAAGCAACGAGAAAGTGTCTGGAGGCCCTGGAGTGTAATTACCGTTACAGTGTAAAAATAATGGGAGAGCCGAAGATGGACAAACGGGGCTTGCGCGATACATTAGGTGCGCCAAAAAACCTGGCTGCCAATACGAGAAATATCATGAATTTCCTGATGTATGCCGATGGGTCCGATCTGTTGTCTATTGCCGAAAATATCGGACTGGATATTTTCGAAGCAAATGCAGTTGCTTCGATATTGTTGCAAAATGAACTAATTGAGATGCATACCGGATAGAAAGATAGCGATGGATAATATATTGGTCGCCTTTTTACAATAAATATTGTTTAACAAGCATCTGGAATATCTGTAGTTTATAATTTTTTTTATCAAAATGTCTTAACTATCACATTAATGAAGCCTTTCAATACTATTTACAATTATTTAGTCAGCTATCATACCAGAAGAAGTCACAAGAAACTTTCTTTGGCACTATATGCGCTTCCGGGGGATTTTAATATTACATTGATTGATATTGGGGCCGCTATGGATATTGAACCAAGGTGGAAAAAAGTGGAACATTTCTTAAACTATATAGGATTTGAACCTGATGAAAGATCAAGAAAATCATTGCTTGACAAACCTAATAAGTGTTTTAGTTATAATATAATACCCAAAGCTGTTTGGGAAACCTCTGGAGTGATCGATATTAATTTTTGCGTTAAACCAATGGTTTCCTCTTATTATCTACCCAATAGAGAATTCGTAGACCTTTTTCCATATGCTGATAGATTTGAAATTGCTTCGATAGAAAGCCTTGAAGCGATCCGCTTAGATGATCTTTCATTGGCTGCTGCTGATTTTATCAAGATAGATATACAGGGTGGGGAGTTAAATGCATTAAAAGGGGGAGAAGTAACACTTAAAAAAACCATCGGCTTAGATCTGGAGGTTGAATTTCTGCCCATTTATAAGGACCAACCCCTTTTTGGCGATATTCAGCAATTCCTATATGAAAGGGGTTTTGAGTTCATTGACTTCGTGAACCTTAGCCGGTGGGAGAGAGAGGCACATAATGGTTTTGGTCAGTGTATTTTTGGAGATGCGCTCTTCATGAGAACGCCTGAAAATATCATGAAAACCGCAGAGTCAGATACTTCAATGATAGCAAAGTATTTGGGACTTTGCCTTATCTACAACCGGTTTGATCTCATTGATCAAACGGTTCATTTAATGCCCCCGGATATGCGTACAGTTTTTTCAAATTTCGTTTCGGCCATTACCAGTTTAAAAAGAAAGCATGCACAGGTAAAAAGAATGTCAAAAAAATCATTTAATTGGATGAGAATATTAGTTGGAGGTGATTATCAGCCACACATATTGTATTGAGCCGGGTCATAAATTTCACAGTATCGTTTTAAAAAAAGAGCATTGACGAATAATTTGCGTAAGGCTGTAGAGGGGTATGATAAGTTAAAAGCGGAAGGTGGAGTACACAGGATATCCGATCTTAAACAGGAATTGACCGATACACCGCTCTCTTTTATTAGCGGGAAGGCGTCTAAACTGGTATTTGGTGCCGGCATTACGAAAGCTGAACTAATCACGAGGCAGTATCTTTTGTTGCAATTTGCCGGGTTAGAACTTAACAGGCAGTTATTGAGCAGCTATGCAGAATCTGGAAAAGAAAGCACTTTTGTATTGCCCAAAGAATGGAGAAAGATCATTGGCAGGTATGGAATCAACATGGCCCACCGGAAATCTTCTTATGCATGGAATAAATATTTGCTAACGCGTCTTTTCCGGTGTTTCAAGTTGGTTTGTAAAGAAGTGATGTATGCGCTTTTACAGATTTTTAGTATCAAGCCGATAAGTCAACCTGGGGAAAACGGCAGCTATGCATTCTTTGGTTTTTTGGATCAAAATAATATACCACGAATGGGAAATGATGAAAGGAGCTACGATATCATTTCATGGTATATCCTTTGGGAGGGGAAGGCCAAAACCGTAGATACAGTTTGTCACGGTGTTAAAGACGTGCCGGTATCAACCTATAAAGGCGTTGCTATTAAATATATCAATGACCCAATTATTCCTTTGTATACCAAAGCACAGTTAGTTAGTTATATTGTTTGGTGTCTTCGTATTCTCTTTGTATCCTTTTTTTCGTTCATCAGGGGAAGGTGGTGGAACATACTTATGCTTGAAGAGGCCATTTTGGCTTCCAAAACCCGCTTGCAGGATACTGCTTTATTAGGTAAAGAGTATTTTTTCCATAATTCCAATTGGATATATAAGCCACTATGGACGTACGAGGCTGAGAATAAAGGCTCAAAAATATATTTTTATTTCTATTCTACTAATTGTGAGGGGTTCAGGAAAACGAATGATAAACCGTCCTATCACTATGGATTTGATGCAATGAACTGGCCCAACTACCTTGTATGGGATTCACACCAGGCGGATTTTGTTCGAAAGCTGGCAGGTAGTTCGGGCGCAAATATCCGCGTTGTAGGTCCAATCTGGTTCTCGTCAACGTATTCAGAAATGCTTTCCATTCCTGAAAAAGCAATTGCAGTTTTTGATGTGCAGCCTATGAAGGAATCCTTTTACAAAACACTGGCAAATAGTTTTGATTTTTATACGCCTGAAAACTGCACCCGTTTCCTTACCGATATCTATGCGGCCTGCGAAAAGTCTGGTTACTCAATGGTTTTAAAACGGAAAAGAGAGGCGGGAAAATATACACACAGGGAATATAGGAAAATGGTTAGCGAGCTTAGCACATTGCCCAGATACTTGGCAGT
>JAOQAL010000233.1 GCA_025963615.1 Chitinophagaceae bacterium
GTGGATGCAGATGGGATTACTGGTTTTGTTCCTGGCGAAGTATTGACATGTATTCCTTATCTCAGCTGTAAAAAATGTATCGCCTGCCGGAATGGAAAACCGAATTGTTGCGTTGATATAAAAGTGACCGGTGTGCATATAGATGGGGGCATGGTGGATTACCTGTCCATTCCGGTGGATTTGCTGGTAAAAAGTCAGGGTTTAAGCTATGATGAACTGGCGCTTGTTGAGCCCTTGGCGATTGGTGCTCACGGTGTAAGACGGGCTGATATTAAAAAAGGTGAATTTGTTTTGGTATCAGGTGCCGGACCCATCGGTTTGGGTACTATGGAATTTGCCCGTATCGCCGGGGCCCGTGTAATCGCATTGGATATAAATGATGCCAGACTCGGGTTTTGTAAAAATAAAATTAACGTTGCGCATACGATAAACGCTTCCACAGAAAATGCGTTCAAACGGTTGGAGGAAATAACAAATGGCGATATGCCAACTGTAGTTATTGATGCAACCGGTAACCAGGCAGCCATCAATAAGGCCCTCCAGTACCTGGCGCATGGAGGAAGATATATATTGATCGGTCTACAGCGGGATGAGATCATTTTCAATCATCCTGAATTTCATAAACGGGAATCAACACTCATGAGCAGCCGCAATGCAGTAAGGGAGGATTTTGAACAGGTAATTTACGCCATTAAAAATGGTATGATCGACCCCCTGTCCTATATCACGCATCGTGTAAAATTTGATGAAGTAAAAAATGTGTTTGAGGAATGGCTGAACCCGGCGAACGGTGTAATAAAAGCCATAGTGGAGAACGATTAGCATAGAGATTGCCGGATCATGTTTTTTGAAACTGCAGCCTGTTCAAAAAGAAAAGCTGTAATTTGTCTGCCTTTAAAAAGCAGTTCAACAATTGTTATGATCTTATGTAAAAATAGCTTGCCGGATATTTCTCCGGCTCATGTGTCTAAGCCCAGTGAACGGATATTTACTTTACCTGAAAAGGTTTTACAATTTGGCACCGGCGTTTTGCTACGCGGATTGATTGACTATTTTATAGATAAAGCCAATAACCAGGGAATTTTTAACGGGCGCATTGTAGTAGTCAAATCAACTGATAAAGGCGATACCGGTGCATTTGAACAGCAGGATGGTTTATATACTATTTGCGTGCAGGGTATTGAAGCGGGTCAGCGGGTGAATGAACGGATGATCAACGCCTCAGTCAGCAGGGTGTTATCGGCAAAAGAACAATGGAATGAGATATTGCAATGTGCCAGTAACCCGGCACTGCAAATCATTGTTTCCAATACGACGGAGGTAGGGATCAGTTTAAATCCTGCTGATCAAATTCATAATGGGCCACCGGTTTCTTTTCCCGGTAAATTGCTTGCATTTCTATTGGCCCGTTATAATGCATTCGGAGGCAGTAAAGAAAGTGGTATGGTTATAATTCCAACGGAATTGATCCCGGGAAATGGCGATGCCCTGCGGAATATCTGTATTGAACTGGCAAGATTAAATAAACTGGACCAGGATTTCATACAATGGCTATCAAAAGAAAATGATTTTTGCAATTCGTTAGTTGACCGAATTGTGCCGGGGAAGTTATCTGAGAAAGAAAAATTGCTTGTGGAACGGGAAACAGGCTATCAAGATGAATTAATGATCATGGCGGAACCCTATCGTCTCTGGGCCATTGAAACATCGGATCAGCGTACAAAAGATATACTTTCCTTTAGTCCGGCTGATGAAGGGATCGTGATAGCGCCCGGTATCAATAAATTCAGGGAATTAAAGTTGCGTTTATTAAACGGTTCTCATACGTTTACCTGTGGCCTCGCTGTGTTATCGGGTTTTACTACGGTGAAAGAGGCCATGGCCAATAAGTCGTTCAATGATTTTATTTCTGAATTATTATACAATGAAATCGTTCCTGCCATTGTGGAGAAAGATTTAACGCTGAATGAAGCAAGGCAATTTGCACAAAAGGTGTTGGACCGTTACCGGAACCCCTTTATTGATCATCATTGGCTGAGCATCACGTTACAATATACTTCTAAAATGAGAATGCGGAATGTTCCGGTTCTCTTGAAATATTTTGAAAAAAACGATTTGCCCCCTGTTTTTATGTCATTAGGTTTTGCAGCTTATCTCTTGTTTATGAAAGGGGATATTAACTATGTAAAAGTGGGCAATGGAAATTACATAACAGATGATAAAACGGTTATTATACAGCAGAAATGGAAGGAAGGCGATGTAGGAAAAGTCGTGTCTTCCGTACTGGGGGATATTGATTTGTGGGGTGCTGATCTTTCTGTATTACCGGGACTAAAGGAAGCGGTAGCGGTTGATCTGGAAAAAATCATGGATAAGGGGATGTTAAAGATGACAGCGACCATTGTGAAAGGAAATCATTGATTTTCTTTCTTAGACACCGAGGCGCAGCGACGCGGGGAATGATTACAAACTATCATTATTACCTGGTGCTTTTTTATATCGAACCGTATCGGGTTATAGACCCCGCGAGAAATTTTTTTTAAATACATTCAATACGTTCAAGGTTTAGGGTGCTTATGACCGGGGGACATTCACCAGATCGAAGAGCACCATGCGTCCGCTGGAACGCCGCATCCTCTACCCACAAGGTGTTCCGCTGGAACACGGGGTAGACGGGGCTGGATTGCTACCCACAAGGTGTTCCGCTGGAACACGGGGTAGATGGGGCTGGATTGCTACCCACAAAGTGTTCCGCTGGAACACAGGGCAGGGGGGCTGGAAGAACAGGCCAGTACTATTTTATTCGAAGGGATAAAGAAACTTTCATCCAGCGCTTTACTTTCGGTATTGAAAAGCGATGACCTGAACGGTGTGAATTCATTTGATAACCCGCAAAAGATAACGCCGCGGGATGAGCTGGTAACCGTCAAAGGCAAAACAATCAATTTTCCGGCAAAGGCTTATTCATTAAATATTATAAAAATAAAAATGTAATATGTTTAAAAAAATAACGTCGGTATTTACTGTGACTTTGATGAACTACGGAATGGCGTTGTGTCAACCAGTGGATAGTGGGAATTTTGATTCGATAAAAGTTATAAAGCAAGGTGCTTCTTTAATACAGGTTTCAAAGCAGTTTTCTTTTACAGAAGGCCCTGCGACAGATAAAAAAGGGAATATCTTTTTTACGGATCAACCCAACGATAAGATATGGAAGTTTGATACCCATGGCCAACTTTCTGTTTTCATGGACAAAACGGGGCGTTCTAACGGGTTGTATTTCGATAAAAAAGGAAGGTTGATTGCCTGTGCTGATGAAAAAAACCAGCTATGGGCCATCACTCCGCAAAAGAAAGTAACCATTTTAATAAATGACTTTCACGGGCTCCGGTTGAACGGGCCTAATGATTTGTGGATGGATCCGAAAGGAGGCATTTATTTTACAGATCCTTACTATCAACGGGATTACTGGGAAAGAAAAAAACCGGATATTGACGGTCAGAAGGTTTATTACCTGGCCAACGGAAAACAGGAGGCTGTAGTAGTAGATGGCGACCTGATGCAGCCTAACGGTGTCGTAGGAACGCCGGACGGCAAGTATTTGTATGTCGCCGATATACAGGCTGGCAAGACTTACCAATATGAGATCCGTGCCGATGGTGGCCTGATTAACCGGAAGCTTTTTATACAGCAGGGTTCGGATGGTATGACGCTTGATAATAAAGGCAATCTCTATATTACGGGTAAAGGGGTAACTATCTATGATAAATCAGGAAAGAGAATCGGGAATATTCCTGTTCCTGCTAACTGGACAGCCAATGTATGTTTTGGAGGGAAAGACCGTACGACTTTATTTATCACCGCATCAGAATCCATTTATACCTTGCAGATGGAGGTAAGGGGGGTGGAATGATGCGGGATACTGGATGCTGGATGGGGTGAAGTGTATGTTAAAATTTAAAAAAGGATTCCAAAATGTTTTAAATTATACCGATTGGTATATATTTGTATCTGATTTCAAAACAGCATGTCAAAAGCCGGACAAACAAAAGCGTTCATCATTGAAAAAACAGCGCCCATTTTTAATAAAAAAGGGTATGAAGGCACATCGATGTCTGACATGACCCGGGCGACAGGTCTGACGAAAGGCAGTATCTATGGCAACTTTGCCAACAAGGATGAAGTGGCGCTGGCTGTGTTTGATTTCAATTTGCAAAAGATAGAGACGATCATCCGCTCGGAGATGGCAAAACATGAAACTGCAAAAGATAAATTGCTGGTATATGTGAATGTGTACGATAACTTCCTTAGCCATCCCTTTCCGGAGGGCGGTTGCCCCATCCTGAATACGGCCACAGAATGTGATGATACACATCCGGAACTTAAAAAGAGAGCAGCCAGTGCCATCCATTCCTGGAAGAATAAGATCATCCATTTAATAGAAAAAGGAATAGCATCCAGGGAGTTTAGTAAGAATGCTGATGCCGAAAAGACGGCTATTACGATGATCGCCAACATTGAAGGGGCTATCATGATTACCAAATTAACCGGGAAAATGAATTACCGCACCGCTATTATGGAAAACGTGAAAGCGATGATAGATAACCTGTAAATTTTTTTTCATCATAAATATACCGATCGGTATATTATAAAAATAACACAAAATGAACACAACAAACAACACCGTATTAATAAGTGGTGGCAGCGCCGGCATCGGCCTGGAAATAGCGAAGTTATTTTCTGCCAGAGGCAATAAGGTAATCATCACCGGGAGGGACCCGCGAAGGCTTGAGAATGCAGTGGCTCAATTAAAAAATGCAACTGCCATTGTAAGCGACGTTAGCAAAAAGGAAGATGCGGAAGCACTCACGGCAACCCTTACGAAAGACTTTCCCGCACTCAATATAGTGGTGAATAATGCCGGCAGAGCCATCCTTTACGATCTGGCCCACAGCGAAGGGTCATTTGAAAAAGCGGAAGATGAAATGCTGACAAACTATTTATCGGTTGTCCGTTTAAACGAAAAGTTGCTGCCTTTACTTCAGGCGCAAAAAGAAGCTGCTATCGTAAATGTTTCATCCGTAGTGGCTTTTGTTCCCGGAACCCTGGCAACCTACTCCGCCAGCAAGGCCGCCCTGCATTCCTACACACAATCTTTGCGTATCGCTTTGAAGCGTGCCGGTAAAGTAAAAGTGTTTGAGTTGATGCCACCCCTGGTAAATACAGAATTTTCGGCAATCATAAATGGTAAAAGCGGTATTGCCCCATCTGTAGTGGCAAAAGACCTGATTGATGCAATGGAAAAAGATGAATATGAAATACGGGTAGGTCAGACGCAATACATCTATGATCTCTATTTACAATCTCCTGCGGAGGCGTTGAATGTGATGCAACCCGGAAAATGATTTTTTGGCGATATTATATATCAAATGGTATAAATAAAGTAGGACCAGAACGGCTATGTATAACAAGCTACAAGCTGCAAGCTACGAGCTACGAGATCGATAGTTTTGAAGTCTCTGAGATCCACCGTCGGGGGAAGACAACTGCGTTCTTCGGTCCCGACCGTACCTGCAGGTCTCCGGCGGGTATAGGGATTAAAAGCCTGAAAGGCTCAGGATGCTTTTACTTCTTTGTTGGTGTTTCAGTAAAGAAGCACGCCGCCGATTGTGTTCTGCGGTTCCTTTTTTATATTGAACCACATAGGATGATAAGGCACATAGGTTAATCATAATTACGGAAGAGCAAATATAACAGGCTACAAGCTGCAAGCTACGAGCTACGAGATCGATAGTTTTGAAGTCTCTGAGATCCACCGTCGAGGGAAGACAACTGCGTTCTTCGGTCCCGACCGTACCTGCAGGTCCCCGGCGGATATAGGGATTAAAAGCGTGAAAGGCTCAGGATGCTTTTACTTCTTTGTTGGTGATTTAGTAAATGAAGCACGCCGCCGGTTGTGTGTTGGGCGGGGAAATGTGGGATTGCAAAAACACTAACAGCCGGAGGTGGTTAATCTGCAAAATGTGTCAGAAAGGCCTAATTACCTATCCCGGACTCATAAAAACAAAGCCGATGAATATTTATATTCCTCAGGCAATGTACAAATCCTGCAAAAAAAATCTTTGATCATTTACTTATTTTTTAGTTCCGGTGCGTGGAGACTCGCACCGGGGCTACTCTTTTTACTTCTTTATCGTGCTTCTTTCAAGAAGCTTAAAACAAAAGGGAAATATTTCTACCCAAAGAATTGAGGATATTCTGTAATAGGGTTTGGCATAGTTTATCATAAATGGGGATGGGAAAAAATATGCTTCCTCCAGAAAAATTTGAAAAAAGTTGTGTAATCGAATGCTTACACATATATTTGTGTAAGCAAATACTTACGCAATATGTCAATCGAAGCGAGAAGAGATGTTTTCCAGGCAATAGCAGACCCAACCAGACGGCAGATCATAAACCTGATTGCTCATAAATCGATGAATCTAAATGCCATTGCTGACAACTTTGACATTAGCCGACCCGCGATTTCGCAACACATAAAAATTCTGACTGAATGTGGTATGGTTGTTATCCGGCAACAGGGCCGTGAACGATTTTGTGAAGCCAAACTGGATACACTGGTTGAGGTTTCTGATTGGGTGCATCAGTATCACAAGTTTTGGAATGAGAAATTTAATTCTCTCGATAAATATCTAAATAAAATTCAAACCAATACTAAATCCAAAAAAAAGTAAAATGTCAAATACAACAGCTAAGAACGAAGAACTAAAAATAGTTCGTGAATTTAAAGCGCCTAAAACGTTGGTGTTTCAGGCATTTTCATCGGCAGGTGCATTTGCAGCCTGGTGGGGACCGGTTGGAATGCCCGTTACCATTAAGCACTTCGACTTCCAAAAAGGAGGAAGACTTCATTACAAAATGGAAGGCCATGGACAAACTATGTGGGGGCTTATTAATTATGGAAATATTAAGAGCCCGGACTTAATAGAGTTTGTAAACTCCTTTTCAGATGAAGAAGGGAATATTTGTAAGCCCCCTTTTCCTGTGGAATTGCCCTTTGAAATATTTTATCAAATGACATTGATAGAAAATAATGGAATTACCACGTTGACACTTCTTGGACATCCGATGAATGCAACCCCTGGTCAGGAAGCAGGCTACCATTCAATCATGACCAGCATGGAAGAGGGATTTAATGGCACATTTAATCAACTTGAACATTATCTGAGTACTCAGTTCAAAATTCGTAAACAATTAAAAGTAGATAATATGCCAAGAGTAACCACTTACCTGAATTTCCCCGGCAAGACCGAAGAGGCATTTAATTTCTACAAAAAAGTATTTCATGGCGAATTTACAGGTGTTGGATTAAAGCGCTTTGGCGATATCAAAATGCCCCCTGAAATGCCTCCGATGAGCGATGCAGACAAAAAACTTATCATTCATGCAGAACTGACCATTATGGCGGGACATGTACTGATGGCTACCGATTCGCCGGAAAGCATGGGTTTCAATATGCAATTCGGTAACAATATGCATATAAATCTTGAACCTGAATCAAAGGAAGAAACTAAACGATTATTCGATGCGCTCTCCGAAGGCGGTAACATTACGATGCCCCTGGAAGACATGTTTTGGGGTGCGTACTTTGGTTCATTTACAGACAAATATGGTATTAATTGGATGTTGAATTTTCAAACTGCAGGCTAAGCCGGGGAAATCAGGATTTAATAATTGGTTGCAGTTACCTGTTATTGATAAATGATTGCACAACCCATGAATTTGCATTTATAAAGGGTATGAAAAATTAATTCATGTTGATACATTGGGTAAGTCGGGGACTGATCATAAAACGTTATAAAAAATTTTCGGCATTTTGCCGGACCGGTAAGATGCTGAAAATGGTTTGTCAAGCGCTGTCGTGATAATTACAAATAAGAATCCGGTCGATAACAGTGAAATTCTCTTATTTTTTGAAACTCCTGATTTCAATTCCCCCAAAGATAGCAGTGCCATCTAAAATAAGCATTTTGCGGGGGTCTTCTGTTAATGCAGGTGATTGAATACGTTTATCTTTTACAGAACCGAATACCGATACGATATCAGATTTGATAGTCCAGTCGGATGGTATGATAAGTTCAGTGCCGCCAAAAATGGCTGTTATATCCAGCACCGCTTTTCCCTGGATACCGGCGCTGGTCAGATCTAATTCAGCAGCCGCAAAAATGGAAGTGAGATCACCTCCGGCGAAATGTTGAGTCACCATATTTTTTCTTGCACTGCCGAATAAAATGATGATATCGGCAAAATTTTCGTCCCGTTGTAAGAAACGGATATCGTCACCGGTTTGCGTTTTTAATATATGTTTATGCCGACGGTTTACATTCCGGGGGCGCAAGATCAAAATTGCCCCCGAAGAAATAATTACTAATGGCCAAACCTGCTCCCGAAGGTCCCCGTCAAAATAATAATCATTAAGCAGAAAAGCTCCGCCTGTCAATATCATAACAAGCCAGACTGCACCTTTGAAATTACCCGCGATACCAATGAAAATGCCGATGGCGATCAGCAGCACCTGCCAATTGAATAGCCACCCGGGCATCGGAACAAGAAAACTTTTAGCTAATGCCAAACCACCTATGACCAGTAAAAAAATACCTGTCCAGGCGCCGGCATTACGCCCATTATTGTTCAAACACGGGGCTTCTCTTTTTTCCGGTATTATTTCAGAATTTGTCATAGTGAGTAATTTGATCTAAATTATATGGCTTACTTCATCCAGCCAATAACAATAAGGTGATATAGATATAACTTCCGGCAAGCGGTGGAAATGAACCGGCGAAACAGGAATCATACCGGGGCGTTTTATTTGCAGTAGATAATGCCTGGATCCCGCTAAAATATTTTATATGAAATTGATTTTGTTTTGCACAGCTATTCTGCTATTGTCCGGATACCCGGGCTCAGCACAGTCATTGCCGGTTATAAGAGCACAATCAACAAATGCAGATATCCGGGATGGGCTGCATTTTCGAAAGGGATATTGGTATATAATGCCCGAAAAAAAGCCGGATCGTTATTATGCAGAACTGCCTGGGAAACCACACCGGGTAATTTTTTACACAGATATTGATTCCATTTCGTTCGACGTAGCTTATGGAGGCGTATACAATTTTGTGATCCTACTCAATAACAAAGACAGTTGTTATATCCAGATTGTCGCCGCCCCTAAAACGATTATAGGCTTTACGTCGGATCTCCATTCCAATTCCCAAACTCCCGATACAATACCATTTACCATTGGTAAGAATAATAAGCTATTTATAAAAGGAATCATCAATCAATCCGACAGCCTGAATTTCCAGTTTGATTTAGGATCCAGTTACTCTATATTAAAAAGCGAATCAATAAAAAAAGCAAACATCAAATTAGATAGCGCTGCCCGGGACGGCGAGTCCGTCAGCAGCCATAATCAACTTAGCATTGCCGGTCTGCGCTGGGACAGTATCCAGTTTCATCAATATGATCGCAATATGTCAGGCCGCGAAGATGGTTTGTTAGGAAATTCCTTATTTCAGAATAAGATCCTGGAAATTAATTATGACAGGAAGTGGATTATCATACACGATACGCTACCGGCCATGGACACCAGTTATTCCCGGCATGAAATGATCCTCCTCGATGGCGTGGTGCCGATGATGCAGGCATCGCTGGCAACCCGGGATACCAGTTGCACTACCTGGTTTATTTTTGATACCGGCGATTCAGGAAATGCTTGGATTGATGATAGCACGGCTTCCCGCTTTCAACTTTATCGCGGGGTCACTAAAATCATCCGGTGGGGCGACCGGGTTATTGTAAAAATTCCGGAATTTAGGATAGCCAACTCAAGCTTCTTTAATGTGTCCGCTATCCTGGCGAAACGCGGAACTCATAGCCAGGATGTAAGTCTGTTGGGTAATTCGTTATTAAAACGTTTCAATGTAGTTCTTGATAACCGCAATGGCATTATTTATCTGAAACCCAACTCACTGATGAGCGAACCGTATGATAATACGGTACTGTTGATTTACGGGGGTATCACCGTAGCGGTCCTGGCACTGTTCATTCTTATTCTGATTATAAGATCCATTTCCAGGAAAAGAAAATTAAAACAAAATGAATATCCGGAGCCTGATTATTCATAAGCATCAGTGAATTGCAGGACCGGAACTGCTGGTAATTTCCCTGCCCAACGCCCCCAGCATGAAACATTAGATATATATTTTTTGCTATTTTATAAGAGTTTACCCTCATGGATTGATTTGATAAAAATAATAAATGCTTTGCTGGAATATAGTGGAAATAGTTCCTAACTATTTTTAGCTTAAATTCAATGTAGAAAGGACTGTTATGATTTTTCCGCAGCATTTCAATATTGGAATTTCTATCCGCTTGGGAAAAGGGGTTCCGGAAGCCTACCGCGATTTTCTCCTATCTGCCGACACCTGGTTTTCGGAAGATCGTCACGGAGTGCTGATCATACAGCAACGATT
>JAOQAL010000239.1 GCA_025963615.1 Chitinophagaceae bacterium
CGCGCCTTTTTAATGTCCAGCGGCTGTAAAGATATTTTATCACTCAACGATCTTTCTGCTAATTTCAACTCTAGCCCAAGGACCATTCAACGAAGACTGAAAAAAGAAAACACAACTTTTCAAAAACTGGCCGAAGAGGTTATGACCTATTTCGCTAAAGAAGCACTCCAAAAAGGGGATTTCGCTACCAAGGAGATCGCCTATATGCTGGGTTATAATGAATTGAGCGCATTTTCGAGAGCTTTTAAACGCTGGACAGGGCAATCTCCATATGCTTATAGAGCACTCCCGAAAGTGCTTTAGATGTCCGGAATAAACTTATATAAGGCATGATAAATATGGTGGCAGGTTGTTGAATATTAAACGAATTAGCTGGCTTGCTGGTTAATGCCAGCAGAATAGGCTGTTTAGGCAATTAGGAAAATCGCAATCAATAAAATAATACGGTCAAGGTGTTAAGGAATTAACTATTGCCATTCCGAAGTGTTCAATGACTCCGGACTGTCCAATTCGCAGGCCTTTAAAAAGTAAGGCATTCGGTTGAATATCCGGCATAATGCATTGAAACCATTTGGACAACGAAGCTGTTAGTCTAGTTTTATCTCTGCTTTTTTATCAGGAAGACACTTTTAGAATACCATCTTTAACACTTTTGCTGATTAGTTCGCTGGCAAACTCCCAAAGGCGGGATGAACCATGCTCAATTACGCTTTTCTTCTTAAGCACCTGTTCATACCGTACATCAAATTCTTTCCAGGTGCCGCCGTTGTTGGAAATATTTTGCAACAACGGCTCAAGCCGATCCATTGCACGGGCAAATTTTGATTCCATCGATTTCCCCGCTTCAAACTCTTCCCATACGGCTGTGAGGTCCGCTGCCTGTTCCTCCGGCAGTAATCCAAATATTCGGGCCGCCGCTGTTCGCTCTGCTGCCGTATTGGTGTGACTTGCTACCGTATCGTACAAAAAAATATCGCCGGCGTCAATCTCTACAATATCATGTATCAAAAGCATTTTTACAACTTTCAGGATATCTACCGGTTCATTAGCGTGGTCGGCTAGAATAATCGCCATAACTGAAAGATGCCAACTGTGTTCAGCATCATTTTCATTTCGGTCGCTGTTGAAAAGTCTGGTCTTGCGAAGGATATATTTAACTTTGTCAATTTCGTGGATGAAGGCCACTTGTTTAAGAAGGTACTCAAAATTCATACTTGTTGTTTTTAAGCATCGCTAATATATTGATTTTAATCCGTTCGGTAAACATACTGGGCATGAGATATCAACATAAGATTAATCAGCGAGATACGGGCAAATTGAAACGTATTACCTTCACTATAACTGATGAACATCGGATACCTTGATTATCCCGTATGCTGGGTAAAGGCGTTTTGAATAACCGGTGATCTGATACTGCGAAGATCATTAGATAGGAGATAAAGAATGAAAGGGGCTTATATTTCCACGCTAAACGCATATTGGACACAGTTTCTTTGCTGTATGAAGGTCGATTTTCTATACACCATATATCAAATAACATTATCAAACTGATCAGAAATGAAGTCAATTCAGGTAACGGACTGATTATTTAAACTTGGTTACTAATATGCTCTTTTTTTATTTCCTGATTTCCATTTTACGGTCAATATCGTTTCACCCGCGCTGATACAATCACCTTCCTTTACGCCCTCCTCAATTACCAGGCCATTAGCGCCTGCTCTTAGATAATAATTTTGCTCCGCAGTCAGACTCTTTTTATAGTTGGCTTCAGCATCATCGAGATTTTTTTTTGCAAGTTCCAGTTGACTGGCGGGAAGGGCCTTTTTTTCAACCTGTGTCTTGACGACCACATAAGACTCCCTGGCATTATCCAGGTAAAAGACGGCACTCATGATCGGAACATTGACATCTTGGTATTCCAAACTGGCCAACAACTGCCCTTTTTTAAACGTATGTCCCTTATGCACATAGACATGAGCTAAAACGCCGTTGCAATTAAAGTGAAGCTTCGTTTCTTTGGGAGACATGGGTGAAATACCAACTGATTTTCCGGTATATCGTTGGAAGCTATTTAAGCTACTGGTAGTACTAATTCCCACCCCGTTGATCTGTAGGACAAATATGAAGACTATTATGGTGATTCTCATTTCTTTAATGACTGGATGAACAAAGATATCCCTCCGGTCGCCGCCATTCAACCCGATTCTTGCGCAATTGAGCTATTGAGGTTTTACCAGCGCAAAAAGGGGCTGATACATTGCGGGATCAATTGGAAGTTGACATTATGCAGAATAAATTTAGAGCGATATGACGATAGGCTTTTTTGGGAAATAATACCGCCACTAATTCCTTGTGTGTCTAAAGCAGTAGATTGTAAATGAAAAGCGCCAAATGTTCAAAGTTCTGGCACCCAAAATAGCGCAAGAATCGGGTTTTGGCAGGGCTATAGTCTGATAACTTTGATGCAGCTTTTATCATTTATTAGAAATCATCCATTAATCATACTTATGCATTTACCCTCCATCAAATCATCGGTTGCTGT
>JAOQAL010000284.1 GCA_025963615.1 Chitinophagaceae bacterium
CTTATTTATTATATCTGTCCCGAATTTACCGAAACCTGAATAATGCATCCTTAAAAATAGCGAAGAAAAAATTTAAAGAAGTGCTGAAGGATTATATGACGGAAGAATCAGCGCGTTACTATAAGGATCTTCGCGGACGCCGCAGCGTACCAAAAGGTCAATTATCTGTTTCGGAAGAAACCCGTAAAAAAGATTTTATCCGTTTCAATGCGAACCCCCTCCCCCGGAGTTTTACTTACGCTGTGGTTGAATTCAGGAACGGACAATATTGTGTGGTGCTAAATGAAAATTTTACCAACCGCAAAGTGCTGTTGAAACTGGGCGTGCGCAGCGGGGAGAAAGAACAAAATCCAAACTATCCAATTCTTGCATGGGATAATAAAGGAACCAGGCTGGCCGTAATATATAACAGTGAGGGAAAAACTAAACTGTTTGTGTATGACGCAATCAACCGGGTGAAAATAATAAAGCAGGACATGCCTATGTTCAGCCAGGTGCAGGATATGAAATACATGCTGGATGCCAATACGCTGTTGTTAAGCGCTGTAAAAAGCGGGCAGACGGATATTTTTACTTATAAAATAGATAAGCAGACAGTAGAACAGATAACCAATGATGTGTACGATGACCTGGATGCATCTTTTGCAGCGTTCCCCAATAAAACAGGGATTATCTATTCCAGTAACAGGCCTTCTGCACAAGCCGCCAGCAGCAGTGATTCATTGCCAGCAAAGCATTTCAACATTTTTTTAATTGACAACTGGAATAAATCCGAATTCAAACAAATATCACAGCTTACCAATGTGAAATATGGTAATGCAAGATATCCTTCACAATATAATACGTCGCATTTTACATTTGTAAGCGATGAAAATGGCATTAACAACCGGTATGCCGGTTTCTTTAAAACGGAAAGAGCCGGTTTGGATACCTTAATTTTTATTGGCGATGAGGTATTACGTAATCCGCCCCAAAAAGAAGTAGATAGCCTGCTGAAAGACTGGGATAAAAAGGACATTGATTCAGTTGGTTTCGTTTCGATTACCAATGATTCAGCTTATGTATTTCCATTAAGTAATTACCAGAGTAGTTTACTTGAAACAAGAACGGCGGGCGATAATACCTTGGTAAGCGAGGTAGTAAGGCAAGGTGATTATAAATTTCTGTACCGCCTGCGGGTTGATGAAAATACGTTGCGGCGCCGCAACATCACTTCACCACCGACGGAGTATGTAAAAAAACTTTTGGAAGAAGACCGGAAGGTGTTGGGGAAAGCAACCCAGTTTCAGCAGGGAAAAAAAGATTCCGTAACGAAAAAACAAGAAGACTTTTTCCAGAATGAATTCCAGAATGAAAAAACAGATAGTTCGCAGGTAGGTAAGGTTTTCAATGCCGAAGAAATTCCAAAAGAAGAAACCATTCTGAAAAAAGCCAAACTTTATGAATACCGTCCGCCAAAATTCTTCTCGGATTATGCAGTAACAGGTTTTAACAATAATGTGTTGGTAAGCCGCTTTCAACCTTACCAGGGAGGCAATGGGCCGATTAATCTGAGCAATGGAGATCCGTTTAACGGTATGATCAGGGTGGGAATCTCAGACCTCATGGAGGACTGGAAAGTATCCGGTGGTTTCCGGATTAGCCCCGATCTGAAAAATAAGGAATATATTTTTTCAACACAGTACCTCAAAAAAAGGCTGGATTATGGCTTTACGTATTACCGGAACACGGTATTGAATCCGCCTCTGTACAACGATTCAACGGCCTTCGATGTAAAAGAATTTTCCAACCTTTATCAATTCACCGTTTCCTATCCATTTGATAGAGTAAGAAGCCTTCGTTTTAATGTCGCCTACCGCCGGGATAAGGATGTTAAACTTGCCAATGATTTTTACCCGGAATCACTCAAACGGCCGGATGTAAGACAGGCCTACGCCCTTTTACATATAGAATATGTATATGACAATGCAATCAACAAGGCCCTGAATATCTGGAACGGGCTGCGTTATAAAATATACCTGGATTGTAATTCAAGAATACAAAAAGATGGAGAGAATGATCATCCATACACGTTCAATCTTGGTTTTGATGCAAGACATTATCTCCCTATTTACCGGAATCTTATCTGGGCCTTACGGGCGGCAGGCGATTATTCATGGGGACCCGAGAAATTTATATACTACCTGGGCGGTGTTGACAACTGGCTATTTCCAAAATTCAATAATGCTAACAGGCCCGCCCCCGATAATCAATATGCTTTCCAGTCGCTGGCTGTCAATATGCGCGGATTTGCACAAAATGCAGCTAATGGAAATAATAACCTGGTTATAAATAGTGAGGTGCGCTTACCTCTTTTTGCAACCTTGTTCAACAAACCAATTAATAATGCTTTCCTGCGAAATTTCCAGATCGTTCAGTTTCTGGACCTGGGAACAGCCTGGAATGGAGCTTATGGAAAAATCCAAAGGCCTAGCATTCTTTACTCAGACCCAACCAATCCGGTAAGCGTTCTGGTAAAAGCAGGCGGAGTGGGTCCGCTGGTAGGCGGTTATGGATTTGGCGCCCGGAGTACGTTATTGGGTTATTTCCTGCGTTTGGATGCCGGTTGGGATATGAGCGGTTTTTTCAGAGGTAAACCAATGATATACTTCGCAATGGGAGTTGATTTCTAATAGCTGTGAGCTTTTAGCTTCGAGATTCGAGATTTCAAGTCTCGCAGCCCGAAGCCAGGGGCTCGAAGCTTTCTTAGTAGTAACTTTGCAATCAAATGCTAAAGAAAACATTAGTGATCGGTGCATCGGATAATCCATCGCGCTATAGTTATCTTGCCATTCATCGACTTCGGAAATATAGCCATCCGGTAGAAGCGATAGGCAGGAAAAATACCGAAGTAGCCGGTGTGAAAATAGAAAAAGAAAAGCTCCCATTTCCTGATATTGATACCGTCACCTTGTATATAAATCCATTGCATCAAAAAGAGTATTACGATTACATTCTTTCACTAAAGCCTAAACGTATCATATTTAATCCGGGTGCGGAAAATGAGGAGTTGACCAAGTTAGCTCAGGCCAACAATATACAAGTACTGGAAGCCTGCACATTGGTGATGCTGACAACCGGTCAATACTGAAAATACCCAGTCGCTTCTACATTTAAATACTTAGTCTACAAAAACCCTCATTCATTTTTTCGCAGATTTACTAACAGCCTTATAGGATTAGTTCTCATTTTCCAAATGATTTAGTTAAAAAATTTGGAGTTGCCTGAAATATTTGCAAATCTTGCATCATCCGTCCCCCCTGTAAGACTGCAGTAGAATTTCCACTGCCTGTTACCCATTTTTTTGCCTTTTAAAAAATATCCAATGAAACACCTTAAACAAGGCATCCTTTGCCTTTTGCTGATTTGCGTTTATTCTATTGTATCTGCACAAAAAATTACGCTTCCCAAAGAACCTGATCATAAACGGCCTAAACTCTTTGTGGATATTCCAGATCGGGTGCCTGTTGCAGCATCAGTATTTCTACCGTTACTCAATTTAAAATCAGGACAGCCTGCCAGCATCTCTTTATCCGACAAATTCACTTTTGATGGAACCGTCGTGTCAGTCGCCAGTAAATACAATGGTGCCATTAAAAGCATTGTATTAAAATCAACCAACCGTGCAGGCGCTAATCTTAGTATATCACAAACGACCAACCCGGATGGCAGTCTGTCTTACCAGGGCCGGATAGTGAGTTTCCAGCATGGAGATTGTTTTGAACTAAAGACGGAAAATGGACAATATATCCTGGTAAAGAGAAATTTTGAAGACATGGTTAATGACTGATAAGAAAGGCCCGTTTTAAATCCGTACCCTACCCTTCGGGAAAACTGACTTATCTGTCTGAAGAAAACAATTTTAAATCCATCCTGTATGAGAACCAAATTCCGCACCACCATTATAGCATTCCTGCTGAGCTATGCATGTATTGCCACCGCCCAGACACCGGTATTAAACAGCTTCCGCACCGCTTCTGCTACTCTTTTTCTTGATTTTGACGGTCATGCTGTTTCAGGTACTGCCTGGAATTCAATTGATACAATAAAGTGTGCGGGTTCAGGCTTGACCGATGCACAGGTTCGCGAAATATTTGATCGCGTAGCCGAAGACTATCGTCCTTTTAACCTTAATATAACCACTGATTCAACCGTATTCCTGAGTGCCCCTATTAAGCTAAGAACCCGTGTAATTATTACAACAACATCCGGTTGGTATCCGGGTGTAGGCGGTATTTCTTTTATCGGTTCATTTACCTGGGGCGATGATACGCCCTGTTTTGTATTTTCAGCAGCACTCGGTAACAGAACCAAATACATTGCGGAGGCCGTTTCTCATGAAGCGGGACATACGTTAGGGCTTTATCACCAGGCAACTTATGATCAAAACTGTGCCTTGGTATCAAGCTATAATTATGGTACCGGTGTTGGTGAAATCGGATGGGCGCCGATCATGGGTGTAGGTTATACCAAAAATTTAACGTTGTGGAATAATGGTCCCAACCCTTATGGTTGCAGTCAAACACAAAATGATCTGGACGTAATTACAGGCCACAATGGATTTGGTTATAGAAGTGATGATCATTCAAACACATTTAACGGGGCTGCCAATAATTTTTTCTACAACAATCAATTTAACGTAAATGGTATCATCGAAAGAAATACTGACAAGGATATATTCAAATTTACAATGCCTGTAGCTGGACGGTTTACATTGAATGCTATTCCTTACAATGTAGGTTCTGGCAACGCTGGGTCGGACCTGGATATGCAGGTTACCTTATATAACAGCCAGCAGGCGCAGTTAAACATATTTAATCCCGGAAATACACTGAGCCTGGTGGTGGATACTCTTTTAAACCCAGGAGACTATTATGCAAAAGTAGAAGGCAAGGGCAACGCATATGCCCCCGCCTATGCAAGCCTGGGATCCTATTCATTACAGGCAGGTTTTATAGATTTCGACAGTCCTTTGCCATTAAGAAAACTGGAATTAAAAGGGTTGCAAAACGGGAATAAACACCAGTTGAACTGGATTATAGATGCAGATGAAAAGATCGTCTCCCAGTCCCTTGAAGTATCAGCAAATGGAAAAGACTTCAGTACGCTTGTGCAGCCATCCCCTGATTCAAGGTCATATATATATACCGTCCGGGTCAGCAACACTTTTATACAGGTTAAATGTAACATTCGACAATAGCCGGCAATATTATTCAAATGCTATTTCTATCCGCCCGACCCCTGGCATAGCCAATAAACCTCAATTGGCTGGCAATATCATTCACGATAGTTACCTGAACGTCAGCAGCCCGGGTAATTATTCTTTTCATGTAATGGACTTAACAGGAAAAGCCATTACAAAAGGACAAATTGTCAATGGTTCCAATAGTATTAACACAACAGTCCTTGCAGGTGGTATGTATCTCATCAACTTTACTAACGGTTCAGAACAATGGACGGAAAAATTCGTCCGCCAATAAGATTTACACCCTATTAACATAAGAATAATTCTTTCCCTGCTTGTAAATCAGAGGTTTTTCTATAACTTAGGAAAACCTCTTTTTATATGAAATGGAGAAAGTTTAACGGTGAACCTCTCGAACTTCCTGTTTACCATGCCGTGGAAGCGGCTATTAAGCGGGAAACAGCAAAAGGATATAAACTCAAAGTCTGTATTGGCACTGACTCACAGGTGAAGGGACAAGAAACGGAATTTGCTACCGTTATTGTTTTTCTCCGGGAGGGCCATGGAGGATTTATGTTTATCCACAATGAAAAAACACGTCAGCAATTCACTATCAAGGAACGAATGCTGATGGAAGTGGCTAAAAGTATTGAAATTGCGTATGAACTTTGCAATCTTTTCACCATTCATAATGTGGAAATGGAAGTACATGCAGACATTAACACGAACCCACATTTTAAAAGCAACGATGCTCTTAAGGAGGCCATGGGCTATATATTAGGTATGGGATTTGCGTTTAAAGCCAAACCTGAAGCATTCGCCAGCAGCAGTTGCGCCAATAAGATCGTGAATTAAAAATTGCTTTTTCAAGACGGTCCAAAATATTTTTGTCGGGAATACTCATCTACCCTGATTGTAGCGGGAAGGATTACTGCGCCTGATGCAATTACCAAAAAGGAAGAATTTTAACCCGGGAACAGTTACCTCTTTAATTAATTATTATATTCTTTTCGGGATTCCGGTTTTCTCAATTTCGTATCGCCGGCTTTATCGGCAGAAGTAAATTGCGGGAAAAAAACATTATGTACCTTAAATCCCAGATAAAGTTTTTCAATTTTTTTACTTTCCTTTTGCGCAAACGAAAATGTTGCAAAAACCATTACAAAGAGAATGATTACCAGGTTCCGTTCATTAAAAGTCTTCTTTAAAAATTTCATAGAAAGTACTAAGCTATGCAAATAATAATGCAAGTTAAGAGTAAAATCTTTAAATGTCAACTGCCTGGCTATTCATAGATTTGCATCTTTAAAGATGAATATCCCGGTTTCTCATAAGGTTTTTGGTACTTCTTTCTGGCTTTCCTCAGAACGCTGTGTTTATTGGGAAACGGAAAAAACCCTGATCATATCGGATTTACACTTCGGAAAAACCGGTCATTTTAGAAAAGCCGGTATCCCCGTTCCGCAGCATGTTTATAAAGAAGATTTGCAGCGACTCGTAAGCCAGGTGCAATACTTCCAGCCTCAGCAATTGGTTATAGTTGGTGATCTTTTCCACAGTAACGAGAATATGGAAATGGAATTATTTAAAAAGTGGCGCAACGACCTTGCACAACTGAAAATTCAACTGGTAAAAGGCAATCATGATATTCTGCAGGATAGCTGGTACCACAAGTCAGAGATCATTACGTACAGAGAGCAACTGCAAATTGGGAATTTTATGTTTACACACGACATCACTAATTCAAGTTTTGAAACAGGCAACTATTATTTTTCCGGCCATATTCATCCAGGTATCAGTATGAAAGGTATAGGCAAACAATCACTTAGGTTTCCTTGTTTCTATTTTACAGAAACCTACTGCGTTCTGCCTGCTTTCAGCCGTTTTACCGGCACCTTCGGCATCCATCCAAAAAGTAGTGAAAATATTTTCGCAATCGTTGAAAATAACATTGTTCAATTGCAATAAAATTTACTTTATTCCCAACATCATTTATCACCGGGCTTATTCGCACCTAACCGGTAGCATCATTTTCCTTTCTTAAATATAGATTCGTAAGTACCAGTGATCGCACGAACCATCTTGAAATCGATATGCATGGGAAATAAAAACATACGGGATTATCAGCAATATTTTTCAAGTGGCGAACGATGCATACCCGTTCCATTAACGTTTTTTTCGAAACTGATTATAATCCAGAAAATAAATAAACTTCAGCGTGACCTCATTAGCATGCCGTAGGTTTAAGGTTTGCTGAAAATTCTTATAAAAACTTCCATACCGGGTGCCGTCTACATATTCATTATCCCCCAGCCAGTTTTTCCATCCAAGAATCATCCGGCTGCCCAGGCGAAAATCCCAGGTAAAAAAAGCATCCACATTAAATATATTGATATTCTCATCATGGTTGGAGATAAATGCCCTGCCAATCAATAAACCTTTATCATCTACATCATAGAAGCTTTTGTAATGAACCTCATTCCAGTAATGCCTTGCACGTAAAGTTAGATTGATGCGCGATGTAAAATTATAAATACCTGAAAATACAGAAGTCACCGCGAGATTATTGCGGAAACCGACAATGGGTTCATCATTGGGTTCGCGGATAAAAGCATATCCCAACTGGTTTTCTTCATAGTCTCTTGCCACACTCAGATCAAGCATAAATCTATTGTTGAAGCGGTACCTGACTCCGAGACTTGCACGATAATAGTTATTCTTAGTTTGGGGAGCTTGCGCCCATATTAAATCATAATTTACAAAGGCCCTCTTTCTGCTGTCGGTGCTGCCGGTCAGTTCAAAAATATAATTGAGAGGATATTCCAGGTACTTGCCGGGCGTTCTTAATTCAAAATAATTATGTTCTTTCAAGGGGGTTAAAATAGCCGTAAGTGTAACATCCCAAAAATTTCTAAAAACGCCGAAAGCTGTGCCAGTTAAATCAAACCTGTTGAAGGCATAAGGTTCAGATAAATACATGGCCCTGACATCAAAGCTGTAACTATGCGTTAAAAAAGTCTTGGTTGGCGTAAATTGATTATAACTGACATTGCCCTGGTATGTAACTTCATTGGGGGCCTCCAGATAACCCAGGTCAGTAGGGTCATATTTCTCCGATTCAACATTATTCAGAACATAAAACTGCCATTTACCACTCACTTTTCCAAAACGTAAATAAGTATTAAATCCATCATATTTATCTGTACCAAAAATCTTACTATACCTCCCTTTGGCATTCAGGGTGAACATGTTTTTTCTATCATATAAAGCCAGGTCAAGGCCTGAAACATTTGCATCCCTGGCATCTGCATCCCGGATCACACTTGTATTGGTAAATGTTATGTACGATCGTCCTTTAAGAGCCTGGTCAAGAACCAATATATTGTAATTTGAAAAGGGGGAAGTTTCAATCCGGCTTTCTTCGCCGGTTGTTTTATTCCTGATAAAGGCATGTACCGGCCTGGTAACCGCATTAAAAAAACCAATGCCCAGCTTTTTCTTGGTTCGCCCCGAAAATTTTATAGCATTAAGTAATTGGGTAACGGATGGATTTTTTACTACCTCGAGATTGTTGTCAGCAGCAACCATCTGCTGAACGTCATAATAACCAGAAGGGATAGCCGCTACACGACGCGAATAAAAAAGCCCGGCCTTATTAAAAAGTTCTGTTCCTTCAGTAAAGAAGGGACGGTTGTCCTGAAACTTTATTTCATACGGTGTAAGGTTATTAATAACATTGTCTGAAATAACCTGGCCAAAATCGGGTATCACCGTCGCATCAAAGGTAAAACTTTCATTAATGCCATATTTCAGATCCATCCCGCCATTTCGCAGCCAGGTAGTTTGATAGCCAACTGCTTGAGGAGTAGTACGATAACCACCCGAGATATAAGGGGACAAACTTAACCTTAATGGAGGCTTGACATTTTGGAGGTTTTGAAGATCGCCAAACTGGTTTATGAAACCATTTTCGTTGGGCTTTACTTCGTTCCAGAAAGATGTTTCGTTAAGACGTCGCTCAGAGCGCATTAATTGCAAACCCCAATCCTGTGTTTCTTTTTTTGAAAATCGCAAAGAAATATAAGGAATCCTCATTTCCACTATCCAGCCATCGCGTTGAATGCTCACTTTGCTTTCCCAAACGGCATCCCATGTCTTGTCACCATATTCACCAGCTTCGAGTTCCTGGTTGGGTGCCAGCTTGGCATCACTTTGTACATTCATAGATGTAACTACAAACTGAAAACCGTTTTGCCGGTCATGATAGGTATCCAGAAATACTGCAAAATAATCTACGTCTTTATGAAGCTCTTCGTCACGGGCGGTTAATTGCTTTCGTATCAGTGAAGGATCATCATACAGGTATGCGCCAATGTAAATGGCATTGTCGTCATATATAATTTTTACTTCTGTTTTTAAAAAAGAAGGCTTGCCATAATCCGGAAAATTTTGAATAAAATTGGTTGCAACCGGCATGTCTTGCCAGCTCTTGTCGTCGAGACTACCATCAATTTTCGGAGCATGGGTGGTGCGGACAGCACGAAGCTGCTGCTGGGTAAACGATGATACATATGCCAACAACGGCAATACAGTCAGCAGCAGTTTTAACTTCATTCAGTACTTTTAACGACTGCAACAAATATAAGTCAATTGGCCGCAAAATTTCTACCCGAAAAATGCCGTAATTACTGAACCTCAGGCCGGCAACCCCGGCAATGCAACTGCTTAGTTCATTCTCTTTTTTAACGTGCTCACCTGGTCCTGGAGTGTATTTACAATCGAGGCCAGTTGATCAACATCCCATCGTTGCTGTTGATTTGCTTTGGAGATAATGATCTGTGATTGCCAGATTTCCAGTATGTCATCGGTATTTATATTATAAGGTTGATAAACAGGATTATCACTTACGAGAGTAAGCTTGTTTTTGGCCCTGTTACTTTTTAGTATCCTTTTATAAACAATCCCTTCATTTTTTGATACGACGATGTAAGTATTCTGCGATTTTACCTCGTCAGGGTTTTGTATTTTCTCACATACTATCACAGAACCACTTTGGGTGGGCAGCATGGAATCACCAATAATTTCAAAAGCCCGGTAATCACCCCCGGTAAGCATTGGCAACGTAAAGGTATTCAGTTCATCTATGAATTCAGGATCAGCAAAACCTGCGAGATAACCTGCTGCTGCTTTCACCGGAACAAACGGTATATCAGCCCGGCCACCTGCGAGTTTTTGGGCCCGGCGTTTGGCCAGATAATTACCTTTGTTTTCATTTAAGTCTTTGCGGAGAATTTCATCCAAGGTCAACTTAAAAATATCACACACGGTTTCCAGCACGTCAATGCGGGGCTCGGCCCTTTCCTCTTCGTAAGCACCAATCAAAGAACGTTTGATACGAAGTTTCTGTGCAAATTCCTCCTGTGTCCAGCCGCGAAGCTTGCGAAGATATTTCATGTTTTTATTGGCAAATGACATAATAACTAATTTTATTAGCTGCAAAATACTAATTATTTTGACAACAAAGAAGAACAAATTTATATGTGTAGATAAATTGTATTCGAAATCCGGCTAAATGGAATATTTCATTTTAAAAAAAAACAGCACTTTTGCGCTGAATATGAAGAAAAAAACCGCATCTAAAAAAAATCAGGCAAAAAAACCCCGGGTGACTGGTAAAGAAAAACCTGTCATCCTTATTACCAACGATGACGGGATAACAGCGCCGGGCATTCAAAACCTTATCGAAGCTGTAAAAGATCTTGGGAAAGTCGTAGTAGTGGCTCCTGACAAGCCACAATCCGGCATGGGCCATGCCATAACCATTGGAGCTCCCTTGCGTATGCATAAAATAAATCTAGCCGCCGGAGTTGAGGCCTATTCCTGTACCGGCACACCAGTCGATTGTGTAAAACTGGCAGTTGACAAAGTATTGCACCGCAAACCAGATCTGTGTCTGAGCGGCATCAACCATGGAGCTAATCATAGTATCAATGTAATTTATTCCGGCACTATGTCTGCCGCAGTGGAAGCAGCTATTGAAAGTATTCCATCCATAGGTTTTTCGTTACTGGATTATAGTATCGAGGCGGATTTCAGCGGCGCACGAAAGTGGGTAAGGATCATTGTTGAAAAAATGCTTTCGCAAAAACAGGATAAGCATACGGTTTTAAATGTAAATATCCCGGCGCTTCCTGCCGAACATATCAAGGGCATAAAAATCTGCCGGCAGGCCTACGCAAAATATGAAGAAGATTTTATTGAGCGCAACGACCCCACCGGTCGCCGCTATTATTGGCTTACCGGCGAGTTCGTTAACTTTGACAAAGGAAAAGATACAGATGTATGGGCATTGGCTCATAATTATGTAAGTGTGGTGCCGGTACAATTTGATCTTACAAACTATATACAAAAATCTAAACTCGAAAAATTGTGGCGACTTTCATCCTGAAAAGAGATAACCTTAAACTGGGACTGTTATTAGGTTTCATCGGCCCCCTGGCCGGTCTTTTTGTTGTCTATTTATTGACCGCCCGCTCTACCCCATTTTCCATTTTTTTGGAAGAGTTTTTCAATAACAACCGATTGATCACTTCCATAGGTTCATTGAGCCTGCTCGCGAACATCATTTTGTTCACCATTTATATCAATACACAAAGAGATAATACAGCAAAGGGGATATTTATAATAACACTTTTATATGGAGTAGCGATTTTACTGCTTAAGATTTTTAATTGATATCCCGGGCCAGTCAAAGAGAATACGTAAGCATTCACATCCCGGCAGGTTCTTCAAAACTGCTTCATATCTTTAACCTGTTTATGATTCGTTTACTAAAAGCGCCGCAGCCAGCGGATTGAGGGTATGAAGTATTATATTATCGCTGGTGAAGCCTCCGGCGACTTACATGGCAGCAATCTTATTAAAGAACTGAAAAAGCTTGATACGTCAGCCTCCATTCGTTGCTGGGGTGGCGACTTGATGCAGCAGGCCGGCGGCGACGTTATAAAACACTACCGCGACCTGGCTTTCATGGGTTTCATTGAAGTGCTAAACAATCTCCGAACCATTTTCCGCAATCTTGCATTTTGTAAAGAAGATATTCTTCAATTTAAACCGGACGCCCTGATATTAATTGATTATCCCGGTTTCAATCTCCGCATCGCGAAGTGGGCGAAACAACAGGGATTAAAAGTTATTTATTATATCAGTCCGCAGGTATGGGCCTGGAAAGAAAACAGAGTCAAGATGATGAAGGAATGTATTGATAAAATGCTCGTCATCCTTCCTTTTGAAAAAGAATATTTTAAAAACAAGTGGAGTTGGGAAGTAGAGTACGTGGGGCATCCCCTGGTAGAAGTAATAGAAAACCACAAGCTATTGGCTACCAGCCAGGAGCCAGCAAGGCAGGTCGTTGCTTTGTTGCCTGGCAGCAGGAAACAGGAGATTGCCATAAAACTTCCCATCATGCTGGAAGCAAGCAAGTCCTTCCCTGCTTACCAGTTCGTCATCGCACAGGCGCCATCGTTAGATGATTCATTTTATGAAAAGTTTACAGCTCCCTACCCAAATGTAAGCTCTGCAAAAAATAAAACCTACGATCTCCTGTTGCAATCCAAAGCGGCACTGGTAACATCAGGAACCGCGACACTCGAAACAGCATTATTCGGCGTACCGGAAGTTGTTTGTTATAAAGGATCGTCCATTTCGTACCAGATTGCAAAGAGGCTGATTAAAGTAAAATATATTTCACTGGTCAATCTTATAATGGATAAACTGGTGGTGAATGAATTAATCCAGGACGAGCTTACACCCAAAAACCTGGAACAGGAACTCAACGGATTACTAACGAATGAAAAAAGAATTGGAGTATTGAAAAAAGATTACCATGATCTAAAACAATTATTAAGCCAGGGGGGGAATGCTTCTGCAAAGGCGGCTCACGCTATCGTAAATTTCCTGAGCCTTACTTCCGCAGTAATTTAAATGCAAGGATGATTAAGCAAATAATAAAAACCAGGAGGCTGATGCGGTTAATTCCATGCATATAACCGATCAGGTTGATTTTGGCCTTGAAGGATCTTTCTTTTTTATAAAAAGATATTCGGCTATTTGCGACCAGACTCCCATACTGAAATTGATTATTTTGCATTCAAAGTTAAAAATTATCTTAGATACATAACACCATTTTTTTTTAAATCCGTTCATGTATGAAAAACA
>JAOQAL010000290.1 GCA_025963615.1 Chitinophagaceae bacterium
TGACAACTACTTGGTTTCGGGAGTGTATCAACAGGTGATGACGGGTGACTACCTGGATCATCTTCTGGCCCTTGATTATTTAAAGGATTCTTCATTAAAGAACAGGAAAACATACCGGATAGAAAAAATTTCAAGTGTGTACACCGGAAATGTAAAGCAATTTGCACTTTCAAAAGCTATGGAAAGAAAATTCTACCGTTCTGAAAACCTTGAAGAGCTGGATGAATTCAAGAAAATTTTCCAACCTTATCTTGATAAACTCACAAACAAACAATTCAAAGAAAAACTGGATACCTTTTACTTTAAAAAAGCAAACGCACTGGTAAAGTTTCGAACAGGCAAACCGGCCGTTAATTTTACGCTGGAGGATATGGAAGGAAAAAGTTTTAGCCTTGCTGATTTTAAAGGCAAAGCAGTATATCTTGATTTCTGGGCAAGCTGGTGTTATTCATGCCGGGTGGAAACACCCCACCTGCAGGCACTTTATAATAAGTACAAAAATGATGACAGGGTAGTATTTATCAGTATCGCCGTGAATGACAGAATGGTGGAATGGAAGAAAGCAATTGAAATAGATAAACCGGGCTGGTTACAGTTAAAAGATAAGAACGATTTGGCGTCAAAAGCTTACGCAGCAAACCTCATTCCCAAGTTTATATTAATCGACAAACTGGGTAATATTGCAACGTTTGACGCACCACCGCCGAGTGATATTGTCAACGTCACCAGGTTAATTGATGAAGAAGTAAAAAAGTAATCTTAATTTTCTACGTGGTTCAAAACCGGTCAAATTGTAATGAGAAATAAGAAATTAGAAATAAGGAATGAGAAAGTAATGAGCTGGGCATTGATTTTATCATCATTCTCAACCACATAGACACAGAGGAAACATAGTTTTTTTTCTGCTGTTTATCTATGTGTTTTCCTATGTGCCTGTCTTTCCTATGTGGTTCAAAACCTGTCAAATCATAATGAGAAATAAGAAATTAGAAATAAGGAATGAGAAAGTGATGAGCTGAGCTTTGAGTTTATCATAATTCTCGGCCGGCAGTTTTTTTATGCACATTAAAACTGACGATGTTGAAATACGCTATATTTACTAAACCTCTATAATCTCCCAGAGTTGAGCATAAATATTACTCCGGTTTAAGTGGTGGATTTTCAATCAATTTCCCCTTTCACACAGTTAGGCTTTTTAGAATTTTCACGACTTATGTGTCGGCTGCTGATAAATATCCATACAGGGGGTATGATTTGTCAATTCTCAAAACCAGTTGCCATGATCAAATCAACTAAGCAAATCTGCGAAAAGTATTTATTTGATTGCCTTTATAAATTAAAGGTTGAATTAGAGGAATCTTTTAAAAGGGATGAGGAGTTTGAAAAAAAGAGAAAGATACTATCCAGAATAAGAGAAATAGAAAAAGAGATTGCTGAACAAATAAAAGGTGCTTATGCAAACAGGAGAAGTCAAACCATCTCGTAGTCTATAAATGATAATACAAGCGGATCACACCGCTCGGAGTCCGGGCCCCTATTCTTAGGGGCTCTTTGTTTGGAAGCTGGCAGTATTTTTTAATAAAATATTTTAGTCGTCGTGCGGGACAGGATGCCAGCAATCGCCCAGTTTAACGACCGGTTTTTTTACTTAGTATTGTTTGTGGAATTCTTAACCGTTGATGGACAAAAGAAGGAATATCCAATTACATTATTTAACTGGTCTGTCGTTCGGTTGATTTGCTGTTAAAGCAGCCAATTCTTCTTTGAGTTCAGTTATTCGCTTTTCAATATCTTTCAACTGGAAACGTATTTTCCTTTTAACTTCCAGCGTGGCATCCCTTCTCACACAGTCGCTGTATTCCAAAGTTTTATTCGTTAGCTCGACCATCAGTTTATCTAAAGCCTGAAGAATTTCTAATCGTCCCATCATTACATTTTTAAAAGTGATCGAACTCGTATGGGCAAGCCTCATGCTTGTTTAATGTGTGGCACCAATCCTATTGTTTATTTACCGGTTCAGTAAGATGTGAGTTAATAGGAACAGTCGCTTATCCGTTGACTCCTTATCAGGTTAATGGTAATTAAAAATACGATTTTTATCTTGCCCATAAAATATGAAATGCAAGGGTGCGCTCCGGCGATCAGTCTTGGTCCTTGTTCCATTATTTTAAGATTGATGGCTAAGTAAATGACTACAAATAATACTTACCGGTTCACATCGTGTAGTTGAGAGGATTTCAATTCAGTGTTTTTCGCCTCTGTAAGGAAATCAATGCTTTTTTGGATTTCTTCACTGCAGGCAATGATCAATGCCCCTTTTAATGCATGCTCCATAGCGTATGCGAGTGCTTCAATCTCGTCGGAAACAATCACTACCTCTTTTTTTGAATTGACTTTGTGTATTCCCTGCATGAATTGATTGTTGATATCTTCATTCGTCCGGCCCCTACCATCCTTATCATGACGGATGATAAGTTTATCGAATATCTGAGCTGCGTAAAATCCCATTGTCTGGATATCTTGATCCCTTCTATCACCCGGGCAAGCGATAATCCCGATCTTTTCAGAAGAGTTCACTGATTTCACGAACTCTCCAAGCTGAATTATTCCGTCCGGGTTATGCGCATAATCAATTATTACATTATAATCTTTGAACTGAAAGATATTCATCCTGCCGGGGGTTGTTTCTGGTCCGGGGATAAATGATTGGAGACCCCGGCGAATACTCCTTATATCGAAATCCCTGATTGCCGCTGCTAAAATAGCCGGTAAAATATTTTTAATCATGCTGATCGCGCGTCCTTCCAATGTAAGTGGAACGTCTTTAACCCTGGCAACACGCACGCGCCATTCGCCCTTCCACAGCGTAAAGTATCCTTTTTCAATCACCACGGCGAGACCGCCTTCATCGCAATGCGATCTTACACGGGGGTTATTTTCAGATAAACTGAATAGCGCAATATTACAATCAAGACTTTCTCTTATACCATAGACAAGGTCGTCATCCGCATTAAGAATAGCATAACCTGCGATCATGGTGCTACGGGCAACCACTCCTTTCACTCTAACCAATTGGTCAAGGGTATTGATATCATTTAATCCCAGGTGATCTTCCGTAATATTTGTTATGATGCTGATATCACATTTATCAAATGCCAACCCTGACCGGAGAATGCCACCCCTTGCACATTCAAAAACGGCAAAATCTACTATCGGATCACTTAGTACAACTTCTGCGCTTGAAGGCCCGGCGCAGTCCCCATGAAATATAATCTGGTCGTTGATATAGATACCATCCGTAGTCGTATACCCCACGGTATAACCCTCTTGTTTCGCAAGATGAGAAATCAGTCGGGTGGTAGTAGTTTTGCCGTTTGTGCCGGTAATAGCGATGATCGGAATCCGGCAAGGACTCCCTTCGGGATATAGCATTTTTAATACAGGTTCCGCGACATTTCTTCCCTTGCCTTTGGTAGGTGCGAGATGCATGCGAAAACCGGGGCCTGCATTAACTTCAATTACAGCCCCGTTGGATCTGTTAACGGGAAAAGTAATATCCTCTGCTATCATATCCACGCCGCAGATATTGAGATTCATCAGGCGCGCGGAACGTTCAGCCAGTGCAATATTAAAAGGGTGTACCAGATCGGTGACATCCGTGGCCGTACCCCCGGCGCTCAGATTAGCGGCATCTTTGAGGAATAAAATCTCACCTGATGGCAGGACTGAATTCAATTCCAGGTTTTTCCCTTTGAGAATATCTTCCGTTATTGAATCTATTTCAATAAACGTTAGCACTTTTTCATGCCCCTGCCCGCGGCGTGGGTCGCTGTTTATACGATCTATCAGTTCCTGTATTGTCGAATGATTATCGCCAATGATCATGGCCGGAGTTCTTCTTGCAACAGCCTGAAGTTTAAAATCGATTAACAGGAACCTGTAGTCATGGCCATTTACAAATCTTTCCACGATTACGCTATCCGAAAATTCTTTGGCTTTCCAAAAGGCCTTTACCGCTTCTTCTCCGGAACGGATATTAATTTTAACAGCCCGTCCATGATTGCCATTAACCGGTTTAATAACCAGCGGAAAGCCCGAATCATTCATCACTTTTCTTAACTCTGCCTCTGAAGAAACAACTGAACCTTCCGGCACCGGAATAAAATTCTTAGACAATATATTCCGGGTGTCATTCTTGTCCGCAGCCAATTCTACCCCGATGGTACTGGTTGTAGAAGCAGTCGTAGCGCATATCATTTTTTGATGCTTGCCCTGTCCGAACATAACTAACGAGTTCGCGTCAATCCGTTTATAAGGAATATTTCTTTTTTTGGCTTCGTTAATAAGAGAATTAGTACTGGGGCCAAAGCCTTCATTTTTCTTTATTTGAACCAATTTGTTTATGTCTGGGGAGATATCATAATTTTCGTTTCGAGCCAACGTCTCCGCCATCCTGACTGCAGCTTTCGCAGCAAATATTCCGGCATTTTCCAATTGATAAGCAAACACAACATGATAGATCCCTTTTTTACCAGTAGACCGCGTCCTTCCAAATCCGCAGGGCATTCCTGCTACAGTTTGCAGTTCAAGGGCAATATGTTCTACAACGTGTCCCATCCAGGTTCCTTTCCTCAAACGTTCGAAGAATCCACCCGGTCTGTTTTCCGAACAGCGGTGGTCAAATAGGGATGGCATTAACGCTTCGAGCCGATCCGTAAACCCGTCAATCACATGGGTCGGCCGGTGCTCCAATTCCTGCAGATCAAGTTTGACTTCGATTAATTGCTTTCGATAAGTAGACCAATAGTTCGGTCCTTTTAGAACCCTCATTTCCAACAGTTCCATATAAGCTGATTGATGTTAAATTATAGAGTATGGCAGTCCCCGGTTTGAATCCTGAAAAACATTTTTAATACGTAATAGTATTTAAAAAACAATGCCAGAAATTTTACCATGTTTCGTACCCGGGAATTTTAAAGCCTTGTGTGCTGGCCTGCGTGAGTTCCGGACAATTCATAGTGCAAAAAATCAGGACTAACTATTGCAACCATCAAAATAATAAATTTGTTTAGTTAATTTTATTATTTAAAGCTTAAAAAAATCCGGGTGGAAGATCACATCAAAGATTTGGAAAACGTGCGTAAGGAATATGATCAATTTATGAGTTGGTTTCGTGAAAATCATCTTGAATTTTTCGAGAAATATGCGGAAAATATATCAGCCCCTTTTAGGCCCGGAGGCGGTATTAAGATAAATTCAAATAATAATATCGGTGTGGCTGAACAGGATGAATTATATAAAATCGCGAATTCATTTTACCAGATTAAGGATTTACAAAAAGGCAATAAATCAAGGCGACGATAGCTTATCATGTTCTTAAGATTTTACTGGCCACCGTCTGGCAAATTCGTTTTGAAAATTTCGGTTAGATAGGTTATTAATTAAATTCTAATTTTATAGAAATATTACAATTATATATTCTGATATAATTTATGATTCTTGCCTCCAAGAATTCTTACATGCTTTAATCCCACCTACTGAAAGCATTATTCCTGCGCTATCTAACGTATAAAATTTTTTTTATGAGAAAAAATATTTTTGTACCTGCTGTAAGGGATAGGGTAATTGAGCGTATAAGTAAACTTTCCGCGGGATCGGCTCCAAAATGGGGAAAGCTTTCATCCGCTCAAATGCTCAGGCATCTGACTGAAGCCTGCCGGATGGCAGTTAATGAAATTGATATTCCCGATCAGAGCAATCTGTTGACGCGAAGCATTGTAAAATGGCTTTTTTTGAACAATGTGAAACCTCCTGGACGTGAAAAAGGAAAAATCAAAACATTTCCACAAGTTGATATTATTGCATCAGGTATTTCTGTTTCAGACATTGACCACGAAAAGGAAAATTATTCGGCAATTATAAACAGGCTGATTAATTCAGAAAACCTGAATCCTAAACATCCTCTTTTCGGTAACATGAGCAGGAATGACTGGGGCTATCTTACTTATGCACATGCCGATTATCATCTTACTCAGTTTGATGTGTGAAACCTGACCTTACCATATCGCAGTCTGACGAAGCAGCCCTTAAGGGCGCCGATATAATTCCTTTGGTTGATGAGCTGAATGAACAGTCATTTGAGTTAAGGCATCTTGATCAAAAAAAATCTGCCAAACTCGGAGAGAAAGCCCGGAATTTATCTGAAAAAGAGAATTATAAAAAAGGTTTAGGAGATGCATTGCTCAATATTGGATTTCAGCAGCTATCTGCTTCCAGCTATCGCGAGGCGTTTAATAGTTTTAACGATGCACTCCGTATTTTCCGGGAATTAAATAATGCCGGAGGAATAGCACACTCCTACTATAACCTTGGACTCGTTTACCTGAGAATCGGGGACTTTGACACGGCTATGGAGGTACAGCAACAGAGCATAAAAATCAGGCAACAACTAAATGACGAACCTGGTTTTGCGTCTTGTAAGGCTCAGATTGGCTATCTGAATAGTCAATTCGGTCTTGACGAAGCGGCGCTTAAAGATTATACAGATTGCCTGGCTATCTGGAGAAAGAGAGATAACAAAGCAGGTATCGCCAACGTGTTAATGGCTTTGGGCACATTGAAACTAAAATTGAATCAACTGTCGGAGGCCAAAGAACATCTGTTGGAAAGTATGAATATCAGAATTGCTTTGAATGAGATCAATGGCGTACATGGATCCATTAATTACCTTTCTGCTGTTCTTCTTAAAGAGGGCAATGCAGAGGGTGCCTGTCAGTTGTTAAAGGATGCTTTAAATACCGCAGTGAACCAGGAACAACCCTATACCATCGGTATTTGCAGGCTGCGGCTCAGCCTGGCAAAAGTATATACTGTTTTGAATGATCATCCGGCTGCACTTGAGCAACTCGAGAATGCTCTTTCCTCAGCACTCTCCAGCGGGCAGCAATATCAATTACATGATATTTACCAGGAATTATCGAACTTGTATAAATCCATTGGTTTTTTTGATAAAGCACTGGAATACTATGAAAAATTTCATGTCAGTAAAGAAGCGATTATCAACCTTAATGCAGCGACAAAATTGAAAAATCTGGAAATGATAAACAAAGTAGAGACCCGGGAAAAAGAGATAGAGATACATCGCCTGAAGAACATAGAATTAAAAGAACGCAATAGACTTATAAGGGAAGAAAGAAAAAAATCCGATGCCTTGTTGCTCAATATACTTCCTCTGCAAACGGCAAAAGAATTAAAAAAGAATGGTAGTGCAAGGCCGCGGCAATATAACCTGGTTACGGTGTTGTTTTGTGATTTTGTAAGTTTTACACAAACCGCTGAAAAACTATCACCGGAGCAACTGGTAAACCGCCTCGATTCCTATTTCCGCGCTTTTGATATGATTGCAACGAAAAACAATATAGAAAAAATAAAAACGATCGGTGATGCTTATATGGCCGCAGGTGGAATTCCACTTCCTAACGGCTCTAATCCGGAGGATGTTGTCCGGGGTGGCCTCCAAATTCTTGAACATGTAAAAGCCGAAAACGATCCGCTGTTTAATATCCGGATCGGGATTCATTCCGGTCCAGTGGTTGCAGGTATTGTTGGAATTAAAAAGTTTGTCTATGATATCTGGGGCGACACGGTAAATATTGCCTCGAGGATGGAATCCAGCGGCCAGGCAGGTAAAGTAAATATCAGCAGCAGCACCTATGAATTAATTAAAGATAAATTTGAATGCACTTACAGAGGAAAAGTGGATGCCAAAAAAAAGGGTATGATTGATATGTATTTTGTGGAAAGTGCCATTGGCCATCACATAGCGGATGTTTGAATTAATTTTTCCATTTCTGAAATCTATTGGGTTTCCGCGCTCATTACCCGTGTTCCTGTCGCACAGTGATGGTGTAAGCTAATGACTATTAAATTCGCCCAATCTCTTATTAATCTTTCTTAAGCAAGGCAAACGAACATTTTTTAAAGGGGAAACCCTGCAGATCATCGATTTAATGATTCGTGCAGGGTTTTTTATGTGCCCGAGACTGGATTTGAACCAGCACGCCGTTTCCAGCGCTACCACCTCAAAGTAGTGCGTCTACCAATTTCGCCACCCGGGCTTTATTTAATATACTCCTCAAAAACTTTTTTCCAGTCCCTTACTAAATATTTCTCTCCTATTCTGACAAGTATCCTGTTTGTATGTTCTTCAATCAACTCAAAGAAAAAGGCCCATAAGCTTCCGCTGGTTTCTTTTCTCCTTTATCACGTTCTAATAGTTCTTCTCTCCTCCCTGAAAGATCCGGTGCCGCCCTTGTTGCGGGCTGCAAATCTAAGGGGTTTTATTTTTTTAACACAATTCTGAAAGTAGTTCCTTTTCCCGGCTCCGATTGTTTTACAAAAATTTCCCCGCTATGATATTGCTCAATTATCCTTTTGGAAAGGCTAAGGCCCAGGCCCCAGCCTCTTTTTTTGGTCGTAAATCCGGGCATAAATACCTGTGCTGTATTTTGTTTACTGATCCCCTTGCCTGTATCAGTAACATCGATATTAACAGCTGCGGCGACCTCCTGTATATCAACGGTAATCATTCCTTTTCCTTCCATCGCATCCAGGGCATTCTTCAAAAGATTTTCGATAACCCAATCAAACAAAGGGCCCGAGATCATTGCAAACACCTGGTCTTTGTCATGTGTATTGATAATAAAACTCACTTTGCCCGGAGATCTTTTGCGCATATATTCCACCATTTCGCTGATCTGTTGTACAATATCCATTTGTTCAGCATGGGGTGAACTTCCGATCTTTCCAAAACGGTCGGAAACCAACCGTAAACGGTTAACATCTTTCTCCAGTTCGTGTACAATCATTTCGTTGCCAGGTATTGTCTTCATCATTTCCACCCAGCCTTCCAATGATGAAACCGGTGTACCCAACTGGTGCGCTGTTTCCTTGGCCATACCGGCCCATACCTGGTTTTGAATGGATTTATAATTACTGCGTAAGGCCAGTATGGTTATAGCAATGAATAATGCCACAATCAGCAACTGGATAATCGGGTAATAACGCACTTCTTTCAGCAACAAGGATTCACCATAGTAATAACGGTTACGCTGAGCCGAGTCTATGGGACTGACCCATTCAAAAGGTCTGTTAGATGATTTGAACTCTTTGAGCTTCGATGGCAGGTAAGAAGGGTCCCTGGCAATTGAGGCAGAGTCAATATTGATATGATTGGTAATACTGTCTTTTTCGTCGGTTTCTATAATGGGGATGGATTTGTTTTCAGTAATAATCATGATCGCGAGATTGGAATTACCCTCTGCAACCGGGTTGATCAGGAATTTTCCGGCTTCCGCCCATTGTTCTACTTTCTGCCTTTCTTCCTTTGCTATTTTTCTTGCCAGGTATTGAGAATAAAAAATGGTTCCGCTGACAATAAGTATGGCCACGAAAGCCAGGGCCGTTCTCCAGTTAAATAATTGCTGAAACATGCTCCCAATTTAAGCAGGTTAATGCGGCTTCCCTTAATTTTGAAAAAATTTTACTGACCCCCTCATCTTAATGCCAAAAGTAGCCATCGTAATTCTGAACTGGAATGGACTTCAATACCTGCAGCAGTTTCTGCCTTCTGTGCTGGCTTCCACTTATAAAAATTACGATGTTATTGTCGCCGATAACGCTTCTTCCGATGATTCTGTTTTGTTCCTGCAGGAAAATCATCCGCAGGTGCGCATTATTAAATTTCAACAAAACCTGGGTTTTGCAAAAGGTTATAATGAAGCGTTAAAGCAGGTTGATGCCGATTATTATGCGGTACTAAATTCCGATGTTGAAGTGGATGCCGGCTGGCTGGAGCCCATGGCGAAACTATTGGAAAATGATGTAAGTATCGCGGCCTGCCAACCCAAGATTCTTTCTTACCGTGACAAACATTTGTTTGAGTATGCCGGCGCTGCAGGTGGCTGGCTGGATAAATATGGCTATCCGTTTGCCAAAGGTCGCATATTTGATATAGTAGAAGAAGACCGCCATCAATATGATAAACAGGAACCCATTTTCTGGGCAAGCGGTGCCGCCTTGTTTATCCGTTCCCGCGTTTTTCATGAAATGAATGGATTTGACGAATTCTTTTTCGCCCACCAGGAAGAAATTGATTTATGCTGGCGCCTGCAATTGGCCGGTTATAAAATATACAGTTGTCCCGGTGCTGTTGTCTATCATGTAGGGGGCGGCACACTGGCCAAAGGGAATCCCCAAAAAACATATCTCAATTTCCGGAACAACCATATCATGCTATACAAAAACCTGCCTTTGTCAGAAAAGTGGTGGAAAATTCCCTTCCGGATTATGCTGGATGTTCTTTCTGCCGGTAAAGGGTTGTTGGCTGGAGATGGCGGGTATTTCTTTGCTATTGTAAGGGCGCATCTTTCATTTATAAAATGGCTATTCGGTCATAAGGATAAAAGATTTTTTCCACAAAAAAAGGTTGAAAACATGGGGGGTTATTATCCACATAATATTGTGTGGCAGCATTTCGTAAAGAAGAAAAAGTATTTTGCTGAAATAATTCGCTGAGCTTTCTGTTTTTTATCTGTTAACCACTATTTTTGCACCACAAAACCACGCTATGGATCACATTGAGGAATATCAGGAAGAACTCAAAAAAGTACATGATACTGATTTTACGCACAGCTGGGTTTCATCTTCTGCTTATTTATTTTACCTGCAGGTAGCCTGTATTCTCGCTTTGGTATTAGGAGGCTGTTACATGCTTTATACCAAGAGTTATCCAGGCAAACCGGAAGTAAAGGTTCAGAGCAGCACCCTTTACACTCCCAAGTACGATAGTAAATAAACTGACAAAAATTTTTTTCAAAGGGGCTGAATGGCTATTTTTGCAGCCCTCAAGTTCTTTATAGGTGGGGAATCAGTGCAGCTGGTAGTTACCGGGATGGCAGAGCACGACAGAGAATTGATTGTTCTTTAAAAGCGGAAGTAGCTCATTTGGTAGAGCACGACCTTGCCAAGGTCGGGGTGGCCGGTTCGAGCCCGGTCTTCCGCTCCAGAGTCCTCTCGTTAATGCGGGGGGATTTTTTTTGGTTAGTTATTTTGCCCTGGTGGTGGAATTGGTAGACACGCAGGACTTAAAATCCTGGGACCCGCAACGGTCGTAACGGTTCAACTCCGTTCCGGGGCACCTCAAAGCGACTCAAGTCGCTTTTTTTGTTTATGTA